>JASLBX010000070.1 GCA_030146385.1 Jiangellaceae bacterium
GCCGATGCTGCTCTGGGTCCACGGCGGACCAATCCACTCGTGGAACGCCTGGCAGTGGCGGTGGAACCCGTGGGTGGCTGCGGCTCGCGGATACGCGGTCCTGTTGCCGGACCCGGCGCTGTCCACCGGCTACGGCCGTGACTTCATCCGCCGCGGCTGGGGAAACTGGGGCGGCGCACCGTACACCGACCTGATGGCGATCACGGACGCCGCAGTCGAGCGTCCCGACATCGACGCCGAGCGGACGGCGGCGATGGGCGGCTCGTTCGGCGGGTACATGGCCAACTGGATCGCCGTCAGCACAGACCGGTTCAAGGCCATCGTCACGCACGCCAGCCTGTGGGCGCTGGACCAGTTCTGGCGGACGACGGACGCGTCCTGGTACTGGGAGCGCGAGATGACGCCGGAGATGACCGACGCCAACTCCCCGCACCTGCGCGCCGACAAGATCGTCACACCGATGCTGGTGATCCACGGCGACAAGGACTACCGGGTGCCGATCGGGGAGGCGCTGCGGCTCTGGTACGACCTGGCGTCACGGGCCAAGGCGAGCAACGGCGGGGAACTGCCGCACAAGTTCCTGTACTTCCCGGACGAGAACCACTGGATCCTCACGCCCGAGCACATCAAAGATCTGGTACGGGACGGTCTTCGCGTTCGTCGCCCACCACGTCCTCGGCGAACCCTGGAGCCCTCCAGCCCTCCTGAAATGATCACGTAAAGAGGGGAATCCCCACGTAAACCAGGCTTGTAGGCGCAGCAAAGCTGGGGAAGTGGTCATAAAGGAGTGCTCCCCGGAGTGGGTTAGCTGCGGACGAGTCGGGCGATCGCCTCGGAGGCCTCGCGTACCTTGGCGTCGGCCTCCGGCCCGCCCGCCTTGGCGGCGTCGACCAGGCAGTGGGCCATGTGCTCGTCGAGCAACTCGAGCGAGAACGACTGCAGGGCCTTGGTGGCGGCCGACACCTGGGTCAGGATGTCGATGCAGTACTTGTCTTCTTCGACCATGCGCTGCAGGCCACGGATCTGCCCCTCAATCCGGCGCAGCCGCTTGAGGTGACTCTCCTTGTTGTCCATGTACCCGACCACGTGAACCTCCCTGTGTCCCGTCTGCCAGCAATGATACCCCCATCAGGTATGGAAGTACTTAGATCGCGACCTGGGGGAAGACCCGGCCCGCAGCCACGGTTGACTTGTGCTGTGAATGTACGCGTGCACGCGCCCGAGCTGAACGGCCGGGGCGGCTGGATCGGCACCGACGGCTCGCCGCTTTCCCTCCAAGCGCTCCGCGGGCGTTTTGTCCTGTTGGACTTCTGGACGTTCTGCTGCATCAACTGCCTCCACGTCCTGGACGAACTGCGCCCGCTCGAAGCCGAGTACGCCGACGTCCTGACGGTGATTGGCGTGCACTCACCCAAGTTCGTCCACGAGGCCGACCACGACGCGGTACGCGCAGCCGTCGAGCGGTACGAGGTGCACCATCCCGTCCTGGACGACCCGGACCTGACGACCTGGCAGACCTACGGCGTCCGCGCCTGGCCGACGCTGACGCTCATCGATCCGGAGGGCTACATCGCGGCTCAGTTCTCCGGCGAGGGCCACGCCCACGCGCTTAAGGCCCGGCTGGACGAGTTGATCGAGGCGCACGTCGCCAAGGGGACGCTACGCCGCGGCGACACGGCGTACGTCCCTCCCGAGCCGGAACCAACGACGCTGCGCTTTCCCGGCAAGGTCGTTCAGCTTCCGAACGGGAACCTCCTGGTCAGCGACACCCGCAACCACTCGGTGGTCGAGCTCGCCGACGATCTCGAGACGGTCGTCCGGCGCATCGGCACCGGCGAGCGCGGCCTCGTCGATGGCCGGCTGGACGAGGCGAAGTTCGGCGAGCCGAACGGATTGGCCGTGCTCCCTCCCGACGTCGCCGAAGCCGCCGGCTACGACGTCGTAGTTGCCGACACGGTCACCCACACACTGCGCGGAGTCCGCCTCGCGGACGGGTCCGTCACGACGATCGCCGGCACCGGACAGCAGTGGATGCAGGGCGACGGTACGGACGTGCTGTCCTCGCCGTGGGACGTCGCCTGGTGGGACGGCGCGATCTGGATCGCCATGGCCGGCATCCACCAACTCTGGACGTTCGACCCGCTCACCGGGGCGGTAAGCGTCGCCGCCGGGACGACCAACGAAGGCCTGCGGGACGGCGAGCTCAGCACTGCGTGGTTCGCGCAGACGTCCGGGCTGTCCGCGGCCGGTGACACGCTTTGGCTGGCCGACTCGGAGACCTCGGCGCTGCGGCGAGTCCGCGGCGACCAGGTCGAAACGCTCGTCGGCACCGGCCTGTTCGATTTCGGTTTGCGTGACGGGCCGGCCGACAAGGCGCTTTTGCAGCATCCGCTCGGCGTCACTGCGCTGCCGGACGGATCAGTTGTCATCTGCGACACCTACAACGACGCGATCCGCCGGTACGACCCAACGACGAGCGAGGTCAGCACCCTGGCCACCGGCCTGCGCGAGCCTAGCGGAGCTGTCGTCGTGGGCGAGCACCTTGTCGTCGTCGAATCGGCGGCACACCGGCTCACCCGGATCCCGCTCGGATCGGCGGCGGTCCCCGTCGATGACTTCGCGCACCAGACCCAGCGCCCCGCGACCGAGATCGCGCCCGGACCGGTGGAGCTGGTCGTGGTATTCGATCCGCCACCCGGCCAGAAGCTGGACGACCGGTACGGCCCGTCCACCCGGCTGCTGGTCTCGGCCACCCCGCCGGCACTACTCCGTGCAGGGGAGGGACGGACGTCCGAGCTCACGCGGACGCTGGAGATGGATGCTGCCGTCGGCAGCGGCGTGCTGCACGTGGCGGCGATGGCCGCATCCTGCGAGGAGTCGTCGGAGCATGCGGCCTGCCACGTCCACCAGCAGGACTGGGGTGTGCCGGTTCGCGTAGTCGACGGCGGTGCCAACCGCATCGAGCTCGTCCTCTCCGGCTAGCCCGTAACCCGGTCGCGGGTTCACCGCGGACTGGCCTTCCCCGGTACAGTTGCCTTCGCACTCACAGGCGCCGGACCTTCGTCGTTCGTCGACGCTGGTGGTTCGAAGAGTCGAAGTCGGTGGGCGATCGCTGCCGCTTCAACCCGGTTCGTCACATCCAGCTTCGTAAGGATGTGGGACACGTGGACGCTCGCGGTCTTAGTCGAGATGAAGAGTTGCGCAGCGATCTGGCGATTGGTGAGGCCATCGGCGACAAGCCGCAGCACTTCACGCTCTCGAGATGTGAGGCCGAGACCGTCGGTCGGCGACTCGGCTGGCGCGATGTCCTCTTGTTCACTGGCCAAGCGAGCTCGACGGGCGAGCGACTCAATCTCCGCCAGCGCGGGCTTGGCGCCGAGTGCGCGGGCGATCGTGGCCGCCCGCCGAACGTACTCGGTCGCCGTCGATCGGTCTCCGTTGTTGGCCGCGCTCTCCGCGGCGTCGATCAGGGCGAGGGCCAGCGGATACGGGCGGCGCGCGTGTTCCCACGCGACGACCGCAGCATGGTCGACCAACGCGCAGTCAGCGGGTTCGGCCAGCGCGGCACGCACGCTTGCCCGGCATGCTGTGTCGATGTCGGTGGTGGTCTCCCAGGACATGGCAAGTCTCTCCACGCTCTGGACAGCTGAATCGAGGTCGATGTCGTGCTGTTCAGTGCGGGCGTACCGATTACTCAGCGCCAGCATCGACAGTGCGCGCGCAGCGGTGACGAGCAGCGGCCAGCGTCGGCCGAGCAGCCGTCTTGAGTCGAGGAGACCGATGGCCTCGGTGGCGACTCGCCAAGCTTCACCGGGCCGCCCGAGCGCCAGATGGAGATCGGCCTCAAGCTGAGCGTGTGGCCAACGCTCGTCAAGCGCTTCAGTGTCGTGGCGCGCCGCAGCGGCTGCCGCAGCGAGATCTGTCTGAGCACTGTCAAGCTGACCGCGGGCCAAGACGAGCTGGCCGCGGGTCACGTGCAGGTCGCCCAGGTAGCCGCGCGGTGGTTCGCGTTCGAGGGCGTGGTCGATTATTTCGATCGCTTCGTCCCAACTGCCCAGCGAGGCCAGCGCCGTCGCGAGATTGCCGGCAATCCTGATCCCAAGTGTCCGGTCCAGGCCGGCTTCATCGGCCGCCGACAACCCGGCACGAGCAGCTTCGGCGGCGGCCTCGTACTGCCCACGGAGCTCAAGGACGTGTGATTCCTGAAGGTACGAACGAACAATCAGCATGGGGATCGATGTCTCAGCCGCGATCGCCCGAGCCTGCGAGAACTCGTCGCGGGCGCCGTCAACGTCACCTGCCTCTGCTCGCGCGCTCGCTCTGGAGATCATCACATGGGCGATGGCGTAGTCGTCATTGACACGTTCCGCGGCATCCATGGCATGCCCGAGAGTTTCCTGGGCCTCGTCGTCGCGGCCCTCAACCCACAGGCGCTGCGCAAGGTAGCCGAGGATTCGCGCACGCAAAGCGCTCGGCGGCTCGACAGGCAGTACCTCCAGAGCCGCACGCAGGTCGTCGGCAGCACCTGAGAGCCCCAGCATTCGACGCATGCGGGCGCGCCGCTCGTAGATGTGCGCCGCGATGTCCGGTTCGCTGTCAACATCCACGGCCGCCAGCGCCTGGGCCGCCAGCTGCATGCCTCGCTCGATCTCGCCGCTCTCGTGCGCGGCCTCAACGGCATGCCGTAAC
>JASLBX010000113.1 GCA_030146385.1 Jiangellaceae bacterium
GCGATGATCGTCGTCAACAACCTGCCCGGAGCACCGTTCAACATGGGGGGTACTGACGCGACGATCGTGATCCCGTCGGTGATGGTGTCGCAGGCCGACGGCGAGGTCATCAAGGCAGGTCTGCCTGCGGCCGGCCGGGTTAGCATGGCCCCGCTTCCGGAAGTGCCGGACCGATCCTGCCACGATACTGGCGTGATCCTGGGCGATGCGCTGAAGGCGGCCTGTGCAGGAAGTGACGGGTTCACGGTGTGGAGTCTCGACCCTGCCGACGGCGGCTCGCTCGAGGATCCGGCGATCCAGTACTCGGAGATCGTCCCGGGCGTGAGCATCGGGCACTCAGCCAGCTTCACCTGGGACGGCGAGCTGGTGATCTTCGGACACGAGCCGGGCGGCGGCGGCCAGGCGCAATGCCAGGCGACAAGCCCCCTGGTCAACCGCACTCTGTTCTTCTTCGACGCGGATACCGGCGCGCCCGAAGGCACGTTCGTTCACCCGCGACCGCAGACGAATACCGAGAACTGCACCTGGCACAACTACAACGTCGTGCCCACCGGCAAGGGCAATGTCCTCGTGTCCGGCAACTACCAGTCCGGGATCAGCGTCGTGGACTTCTCCGACCCTGCAAACGCCTTCGAGATCGCATACGCCGACCCAGACCCGCTGGTCAACCCGGACAACCCGAACGCGATCGAGACCGGAGGCGACTGGTCAACGTACTGGTACGACGGGCGGATCTATGAGTCCGACATTACCCGCGGCCTGTTCATCTGGAACCTCCGTGACAACGCGGTGGCCGGCGCGAAGAAGCTCGGCCATCTGAACCCGCAGACGCAGGAGTTCACCATCCCGTAGCAGCTGTGTCTGGTTACCGCCTGGGGGTGGGCGCACTCGGAGCCCACCCCTGCGTACTACGGCTTGCGGCCGACGAAGACGTCCCGCGGCGTCCTGTCCTCACTGGTCTCCTCGGTGACGACGGTCGCCTCGAAGCCGACGTCCGTGAGGATCCTGAGCCACGCCGCGCGCGGGAACAGGCCGGTTCGGTGCCTTTCGTGGACCACGTCGACCGAGCCGCCGGTGTCGCGTAGCACGAAGACATACACGGTCTCGACCCAGCTGTCGGCCGGATCCGGGTCCCACGTCCATTCAAGGTAACGGGCGCCGCGTCCGGCCGTACTGTCGTCGCTGCCGCCATGGCCGCTGGTCGGCTCGAACGTCTCGGCAGTGGCGTCGGGGACGAACACCGCGACGGCGCCGGCGCGGCAGTGGGCGAACGCGGTCTCAACCGCACGGCGCAGGTCGGCCGTGGTGAGCATGTAGTCGACGGCGTCATGGATGAACACGGCGTCGTATGTGCGGCCGAGCCGCAGGGTGCGCATGTCGCCTTGGAGGTGCTCGCACTCCGGGTTCAGCCGCCGTGAGACGTCCAGCATCTCGGCCGACAGGTCGACCAGCGTCAGGGCGAACCGGTTCTTCAGGTAGACCGCGTTGTGACCGCCCCCGCTGCCGAGTTCGAGCACCTCGCGGACCGGCGCGCTTCCCGAGCCGAGCAGGCCAGCAGCGAATGCTGCCTCCTCCGCGTACTCGTCGGGAGGTGAGATCAGCGGCCACCAGCCGGCCAGGTCGGCGTAGAGGCGGTGTGCGGGGGAGCTTGCCTTCACCGCACCATCATTGCGGAGCCCCGGCGGAGGTCAATCGAGTTAAAGGGGTTCGTACCGAGCGTCGCGTGGGCTGTGCACTCCGCTCACGCCCGCGACAGTGCGCGCCAGGATGGCCGCGACTCGCGCGTCGCGATCCAATCCGTTGCCGGACAGCTCGACGTGGCCGTCGGTCACCGTCGCGGTCCACCCGTCCAGGCCCGCTTCGGCGAACAACCGGTGGATCTCGTCCTCGATCCGGTCGTCGGAGACGGCGAGGACGCGAATCAGGTCCCGGCGGCTGACGATCCCGACTACGCGCTGGCCGTGAACCACAGGAATGCTCTTGACGCCGGTGTCGAGCATCAGCCGGGCGATGTCGGCGGCGTCGGTGCTCTCGTGGACGGCCAGGACTCCAGTTGTCATGACGTCGGCAACGGCCTTCGGCGACTCCTCCAGGCCGTCGTCGGCGGTCCGCGCGTGGGCGCGCGGGTCGCTGACCAACTCGCCTCTGATCAGGTCGGCTTCGCTGACGATGCCGACCAGCCGGTGCCGTTCATCGACGACAGGCAGCGCGGTGATCTCGTGCCGGTCAAGCGTGCGGATGGCCTCCTTGACCGTCAGGTCGGGCGTGGTTGTGATCGCCGGGCTGGTCATGATCTCGCGTGCTAGCACGGTGGCTCCCCAGTGGTTCGTGACACCAACCAGTTGATCAGTCCGGCCGGGCCGGCAAATAGGGCCGTTCGTCACTCATTGATATGCATTGAACGAGGACGAAAGCGGCCATACCTCGTCTGACATGATGGTCTCCGGTCACGACTGCGTCGGTAGGGGACAACATGGATAGGGAGGAGCGCAGCCT
The DNA here is from genome assembly GCA_030146385.1 of Jiangellaceae bacterium. Taxonomy (GTDB): domain Bacteria; phylum Actinomycetota; class Actinomycetes; order Jiangellales; family Jiangellaceae; genus JASLBX01. The sequence goes on from JASLBX010000113.1 coordinate 2,497, forward strand.
CCTGCCGCAGCTTCCGCTCGACGATCTGCTCGCGGAGCTGCAGGGGCGGCTTGAGGCCGTCCGCGCCGCCCGGGACGGCGTCCATGCCCTGCTCGATGCCGTAGTGTCGATCGGACGGGAGCTTGAGCTCGAGACGGTTCTGCGGAGAATCGTCGAGGCGGCCACGGCACTGGTGGACGCCCGGTACGGCGCTCTGGGAGTGATCGGCGAGGACGGTCAACTTTCCCAGTTCGTGCCCGTCGGCATCACTGAGGAGGAGACCGCGGCGATCGACGAGTGGCCGCACGGCCGGGGCATCCTGGGACTACTGATCAAGGAGCCGCAGTCGCTGCGCCTGTCCGACATCCGCGACCATCCGGAGTCGTTCGGCTTCCCGCAGGGCCACCCGCCGATGCGTACGTTCCTCGGCGTGCCGATCCGGGTCCGTGAAGAGGTGTTCGGCAACCTGTACCTCACCGAGAAGCGTGACGGCCGTGACTTCGACGAGCAGGACGAGACGATCGTCACCGCACTCGCGACCGCGGCGGGCGTCGCGGTCGAGAACGCCCGGCTGTACGAGGAGACTCGGCAGCGCGAAATCTGGTTGGAAGCATCGGCCGAGCTGACCCGGATGCTGCTGTCCGGCTCCGAACCCCGGGAAGCACTGGCGCTCGTCGCGGAGCAGGCGCGGGAGATGTCCGGGGCCAAGGCCGCCGCCGTCGCCGTGCCGTCGAGCGGTCCGGACACCATGGTGGTCACGGCGATCGCGGGGGAGGGGTACGACGACCTCGCGGGCTTCGAGTTTCCCATCGACCACACCCTGACCGGTGGCGTGTTCGCCACGGGTGAGCCTCGGGCGATCACCGATTTCGCCGGCGATCCGTCCGAGGCACCACTGGTCGTGAAACTGCCGAGCGGTCCGCGACTGCTCATCCCGCTGGGTGAGCGCGGCAGCGTCCGTGGCGTGCTCGTCGTGGCGAAGAAGCGTGGGCAGTCACCGTTCCCGTCGGCGGTGATGCGGCTGCTCGAGTCCTTCGCCGGACAGGCCGCCATCGTGCTCGAGCTCGCGGACGCCCGCCGCGAAGCCGAGCGGTACGGCTTGATCGACGAGCGCGCGCGGATCGCCCGCGACCTGCACGATGTCGTCATCCAGCGGCTGTTCGCGACGGCCATGACCCTGACCGGCGCGGTGCGGCTGATCGATCGCCCGGAGGCCGCCAGCCGCGTCCATGCGGCGGTCGACGACCTGGACGAGACGATCCGGCAGATCCGTTCGACGATCTTCGCGCTCCAGTCCACCGAAAGGGCCACCAGCGCCGGCGGGGTACGGGCGCGGATCCTCGGCGTCGTCGACGCAGTGAGCCAGCAGCTGGGCTACGCGCCCGGCGTCCGAATGGAGGGCCTGCTCGACACGGACGTCCCGGACGACGTCAGGGACGACCTGCTGGCGGTGCTGCAGGAGAGCCTGTCCAACGTCGTCCGCCATGCCAAGGCGACTCACGCGGACATCCTGATCGAGTTGCGCGACGGGCAGCTGCTGCTGCGGGTCCGCGATGACGGAGTCGGCGTGCCGGAAGATGGCCGGCGCAGCGGGCTGGCGAATCTGGCCGAGCGCGCGGCACGCCGCGGCGGAGACTTCGAGGTCCGGCCCGGTGACGATCGCGGAACCGTCCTCGAGTGGCGCGTTCCGGCGAGCTAGCCTGTCCCGTTCGGGCGCAGCCGCCGGCCGCTCACCTGCGACATCTCGATCTTTACGAAGTGCTGGCGGGTCGCGAGCACCCAGGTGTGCAGCTCGAGCTTGCCGAGCCGCTTGATCTCGCGGTCGTCCTCGACCAGCCGAGATCGCCCGACAACCGTGACGGACCAGCCGGACTTTGTGGCCTCGTCGAAGGAGTCGGCCTCGAACGCGACGACGGCTTCGCGTGTGGCGGCGGCGAGCTTGGACCCGGCTCCTGTCCGGAACACCACAGCGTCGTCGTCCACTACGTAGTTCACGGGCAGGATCGCGGGCAGCGCGCGGTCGGTGTAGACGACCCGTCCGACCGGGACGGAGGCAAGCAGAGCCAGGCTCTCCTCGCGGGAGAGCACCTCCAGGCCGGCTGCGTCGCGTTCCACCGATCCAGCATCGCCGGTCCTGCGCCGTATGGGCAGGGACTAATGGCCCTTGTCCCACGGTCGGACGGCCGCGATGTCAGTTCCGCTCGCTAGGGTGCGGCCGTGTTGTCGCTACGTGTGCTCAACCGGACGCTCCTGGAGCGCCAGCTTCTGCTGCGGCGAACCGACCTGCCGGTTCCCGCAGTGGTGGAGCGGCTCGTCGCTGTTCAAGGGCAGGAGCCGAACTGGCCGTACATCGGCCTCTGGGCGCGGATCGCCGGCTTCCGGACGGACGACCTTGCCAGCCTGCTCGGGGCGCGGCGAGTTGTGCGCAGCACTGTGATCCGGCGGACGGTCCACCTGGTCGGCGCCGAAGACTTCGCCTGGCTTCGGCCGACCGTCCAGCCGATCGTCGCGAGTGCGGCGCGGCATGCGTACTACGCGAGCGAGATCGACGGCATTGACCTGGACAAACTCGGCGAGATTGGCCGCCAGCTGCTCTCCGGACGTTCCCTCACCCGGCGCGAGCTTGGCCGGCTGCTCGCCGAGCGGTACCCCGGCCGCCACGCCGGGCGGCTGGCCGACACCGTCGAGATCGTCGAGTCGCTGGTGCACAGCCCGGCAAACGCAGCGTGGGGCTCGTGGCGAAGCGTAGGGCCGATCACTGTCACGCTGGCTGATGAGTGGATCGGCCGGCCGATGGCCGACCCCGACCGCGAGCTGCTGGTCCGCCGGTACCTCGCCGGGTACGGGCCGGCCACGGTGATGGACATCCAGGCCTGGTCGGGCCTGACCAAGCTGCGCGAGGTCGTCGAGCGGATGCGACCGGGCCTCCGGATCCTGCGTGACGAGCAGGGCCGTGAGCTGTTCGACCTGCCCGATGCGCCAATCGCGGAGCCGGACGTCCCTGCCCCGGTGCGGTTCATGCCCGCGTTCGATAATGCGTTGCTTGGTCACCAGGACCGCACGAGAATCATCGCCGAGGACGACCGCAAGCGCGTGGCCGCCGACGCGTCTGGTGGCGTCCCGGTGTTCTTGGTGGACGGCTTCGCACGCGGGACGTGGGCAGTCGACGGGCAGCGGATTCGCATCTCGCCGTTCCGTCCGCTGTCTGGTGGTGAGTCCGATGCCGTCGTCGCCGAGGCCGAGCGCCTCTGCGCCTTCGCCGGGATCAGTGGAATTGAGTTCGAGGAGGACGCCTGATGCCTACGCTCCACACGGTCGCGGTCTTCGCCGCCGCGGTCGTCGTCTTCGCCGTCGTCCCAGGGCCGGCGGTGTTCTACATCGTCACGCGGAGCGTGAGCCAGGGCCGGCGGGCCGGCGTGGTGTCGGCGGCCTCGATCGCGACCGGGACCCTCGTGCACGTGGTGGCTGCGACCGTGGGCCTGTCCGCCCTGCTGGCCTCGTCTGCGGCCGCTTTCAGCGTCGTGAAATACGCCGGCGCCGCTTACCTGATCTACCTCGGGGTGAAGGCACTGCGAAGCCGGCCGGCCGGGGAATCGGCGCCGGAGGTCGCCCCGCAGTCACTGTGGCGCGTGTTCCGGGAAGGGTTGTTCGTCGCGGTGCTGAACCCCAAGGCCGCGCTGTTCTTCCTCGCCTTCCTTCCGCAAATCGTCGACCCGGCACGCGGGCCGGCCGCGCTGCAACTGATGGTGCTCGGCCTCCTGCTGGTCGTCATCGCCGCGGCCAGCGACACCGGCTACGCGCTGCTCACCGGCAGTGCGAGCGCGTGGCTGCGGAGCCGGGCCCACCTGCTCCGCCGCGGGCGGCTGGTCACCGGTGGGGCATACATCGCTCTCGGCGTGACCGCGGCCGCGACGGGCGAGCGTCCTCGAACGGGTTGATCTAGCCGGCTTCGGGGGCCGCGCCGACGTGGACGCTGCGAGCATCGAGCCTGAACACATCGGTCCGGTGGCCGAGCCATGCCGGGTCAGCGGGGTCCAGCAACCGATCCCATGTCGCGAGATCGGCGGGGTCGAGCAAGCCGGTCGGGCGCAGCCGGTCGACCCATCGAGTGAACCGGTCGATCATTCGCTCCATGTCGCGCTCGCTGAGCGGGCTCGGGCGCTCGCGCAGGAACGTCTTCGTAGTGACGTCAGCGAGCCCTGCCTGTCGTAGAGCCTCCGTCCAGCCATAGGGCATCCGCGTGGAGTGGGGCAGCTCGTCCCGCATGCGGGCGAACCAGCGGTCGTTGGCGGTTTCCAATCGCAGCTCCAGTCCCGGAGTGCCGACCCCGATATCCCACGGCAGATGCCGCGCGGGCAGCCCACCCTCCGCGAGCGCGAGCCGGCCGCCCGGCGCGAGGAGGCTCGTCAGCGCATTGACGGCGGCCTGCTGTTCGCCCACATGATGGACGGATGCGGAGGCCCACACCAGATCTGCCGGACCCGCCATGGCCTCGCGAACGGATTCGACGCCGTCGTCGAGATCTGCGGTTACCAGCGCCACCTGGGCGGTGCGTCGGGCCTCGGCGACTGCCGCCACCTGATCGCGCACCGCTGCGAGTACTTCATGCTCCCCGTCCACCGCGACGACCTGGGCTGACGGATCCAGCGCCGTGGCGAGAGCGAGCGTCATTCCGCCGCCCCCGCACCCGATGTCGACCGCGACCCGATCGCTGGGTCGCAGCAACCAGGCAGCGAGTTCCTCGTACCAGGACTTGTCATCGCGGGCCATCTCGACCAGGCCGGCGACCTTCTCGGCCCAGTGCACCACGTAGGGATCGGTCTGTTCGGTCACGGCGTCCAAGCTAGCGCGAAGCGGTCCAGCCGT
>JASLBX010000148.1 GCA_030146385.1 Jiangellaceae bacterium
GTCGAAGCCTGCGTATTGGAGGAGTACCACATTGTCTGCCAGGTGCGAGGCGCCGTACTCGGTCAGCCTCGTGATGCCGTAGAGGTCCACAACCTCATGGGTCATCATGACACTCACACCACGGCGCGAGCAGCGGTGGAGTAGCGAGTAGACATACTCGCGGAAGCGGGTTATGTCACTGGACGCGGCTTTCAGGTCGCCGAGACTGTCCACGAGCACCCGCTTGGCGCCGACGGCTTCAACGGTGTCAAGCAGTTCATAGACCCACTCATCGACATAGAGGTCGACGGGTGAGCGGTACATGAGGGTGACGTTGTCGTCTTCCAGCGTCCAGCCGAAGCCCTGCGTGATCCGCGCGAGCTGCGTCGGGTGCTCCTGCAGTGTGGCGATCAGTCCGTGCTCGCCGTCACGGCTACCGCCGAATACGAAATGCAGGCCCATCAGGGTCTTCCCCGCACCGGTAGGTCCGGCGATGAGCGTGGACGCTCCCGGCCAATAGCCGTCCGAAAGCATGTCATCGAGCGCTGAAACGCCGGACGAGTGCCGTTCGCGATCGAGCGTGTACGGTGTCTCGCCGGCCACGTCGGCCAGACGCGGGTACGCCGCGATGCCTTCCGGCGAGATCCGATAGGTGTGCTTCCCCGAGAGAAAGTCGCCTCCTCGGAGCTTGAGCACCTCTAGCGAGCGGGTGGTGCGCTCCGCCGCATGACTGGTGCCAAAGGCCAGGATCGCGTCGGCCACCGCGAATTCGGGTGCGCTGCTGATCTCGCTGGATTCGTACTCTCCTACCCATAAGGAGGTAACCGGAACGGCGCTCACCATGCCGGTCAGGTTGTGCAGGAACTTGCGGAACTCGCCGTCGTCGGCCGCGTACGCACGCATGGCCTTGAAGCTGTCGATCACCATGACGCCCGGACGATGTTGGTGGATCAGTTCGCGGATGCGGTCCAGCGCTCCTTCCAGCCCGTGATCGCCGAGGATATTGCCGAGATCATCGTAGATCACCTGGCTACCTACGGCGTTCCGATCAAAGAACGTGAGGTTCTGACCAAACCGGAGCATCTTCTCGAGTGGCTCGGACACCGTGGACAGATAGGCGGCCGGCCGTTCTGCACTGGCGTTGGAGTACACACACTGCTGCGCGAAGATAGTCTTTCCCGATCCGGGCTGCCCGATTACAAGGCAGATGGCGTTGCGGGGAAGGCCACCGCCCAACACCGTGTCGAGACGGGTAGCACCGGCGGAGATGCGGTCCGTCATGCCTGGGCCTTGCCGTGATCAACTCGCTGATCGCCTTTGCGCAGGAAGGCGCTGCGGCCCAGGAGGTCTTGGACGGCCGAAACCAGCTGCAGCGGGTCGATGGGTTTGAGTAGGAAAGCGGACGCCCCGGCGGACATGGCCTGCTCCCGCATCTCCAGGCTCGAGATGGCCAGCACGGGTGCGGTCTCGGACTCGGCCAACTGCCGGCAGAGTTCCAGCCCGCGCCCACCGGAGATCAACAGATCGATCACGGCCAGATCGGGCCCGACGCTGGCGGTCTTGGCGATCGCGTCCTCGACACTCAACACGAGCGCCACATCGTAACCCTCGGTGCGCAGGAAGTACTCGGCGAACTCCGCCGCGAACGGGTCGCGCTCGGCAAGCAGGATCATCAAGGTATCCACGCCCAGCGCACCAGTTGACTGGACCGGGACCCCCGCGGCGATGCGTTCCTCCAGAACGCGGTGCCCGTCGGCCGGGGACAGGCCGGCCGAGATCTGGTCGATCAGGAACCGTAGCTGCTGCACCTGGTCGCGGGTGTACAACCGGTGACCCCCCGTGCTGCGCTCCGGCACCACGACGCCATAACGGTCCTGCCAAGTCCGCAGAGTGGCGGGGTGGATGCCCAGCATCTTCGACACAGCGCCGATGCTGTAGACGGGCCGATCTCCAGGCTGGCCACCCACCATGTGAAGAGCATAGCCTCTACGCGTAACCTCATCAATTCCTATGCAGGACGGTCTTGCGAAGGCTGTACGCCTCGAAGTAGGGTAGCCAATAGCTCTGCAGAGACGGATTGGCCTTGAAGAACTTCTTCAATGCTTGTCTCTGGCTGGAGGGGAGGAGCCTTGAGACCTCGGGACTGCGTACGAAAGCAGCCGCGGCGGCCAGCGCCGCTAAGCCACACCGCCTTTCGAGCTAAGCGGTGTGCCGGGACCGATGGGCTTCGGACCGCCCCATTCTCGGCACTGACCAGGCCGGATGACGAACATATCCGCATCGCTGTGGCGGGCGAGATCGACATGGCGACCTCACTGCACTTGGAGGTCGTATTGCTGGCCACGATCGAGACGACCACGGCCCGAGGCGTCACGGTTGACCTGGCAGGCGTCACGTTCATAGACGCTACCGGCGTTAAAGCCCTCGTCTCCGGTCACGAAGCTGCGCGGCGTTGCGGTGTCGGCTTCACCGTGGAGAACGCGCGGGGCATCGTCCTACGCGTCCTCGACATCCTGGGCCTGAGCGAGTTGCTGCGGCAGACTCCCACGCGTCCCTGATCGGTTGGACGGCTGCTTCAGCACCCGCTCGGCGAACGTCACGGCCGCGTCGACCACGGCATCGAAGCGGATGAAGTGGAACACGTCTAATAGGGTGGCGCGTCCAGGTTGACATTGTCGGCCGGCGATGACGGGGGCGAGGGGTTGCCGTAGTAGCCGCGGAGCCAGCCGTACAGCACGATGGCGCGCAGTAGAGTTTCGCCGGTGCCCGAACTGCGCCTCCTTCGCGCCGACCATGCCCCGGCGCTACTTAATTTCGAGACCCAGAACCGGTCCTACTTCGCCGCATCCATACCGGACCGCGGCGATGATTACTTCGCGAACTTCGAGGCGTGGCACCAAGAAATCCTTGCCGAACAGGCCGCCGGCCTTCACTACTTCCACGTGATCGTGGACGATGCCGGCGCGGTGCTCGGTCGGGTCAATCTGGTAGAGGTCGAAGACGAGTCGGCTGAGCTCGGGTACCGAATCGCCGAGCGCGCCGCCGGCCAGGGCCTGGCCACGATGGCGGTCAAGCAGGTTTGCGCACGAGCCGCCGACGAATATGGGCTGACCACACTTCGGGCGCGAACAACACTCGACAACGTCGGCTCACAGAAGGTCTTGGCCCACGCAGGATTCCTAGCCGTCGGCGAGATCGAACTGGCCGGGCGTCCCGGACTCCGATACGAGCGTCACCTGTTCGGTTCGTAATCACGCCGGCTAGCCGTTCGCTCATGGCTGATTCCAGTTCGGAAATGGCTTGCCTTCCCGACGAGTTTTGAGTCGTCAGCAGGTCTGAGCAGTCAGCACCTGTTGACGACAGGGGATGGCAATGGCCGCCACGACACCGCGCCAGATCCAGCGCACCTACCTGGTGCTCTTGCTGGGTAATACGCTTGCCACGTCCCTCATCTGGGGAATCAACACGATCTTCCTCCTGGACGCTGGACTGTCTAACCTGGAAGCATTCGCCGCCAACGCTTTCTTCACCGTGGGCATGGTCGTCTTCGAGGTTCCCACCGGAATCGTTGCCGACACCGTCGGGCGTCGTGCCTCATATCTGCTCGGCACCGTGACGCTCAGCGCCTCGACCCTGCTCTACGTCCTGCTCTGGCAATTGTCGGCGCCGTTCTGGCAATGGGCCGCGGCGTCCGTCCTGCTCGGCCTCGGATACACCTTCTTCTCCGGAGCGGTCGAGGCCTGGCTGGTCGATGCGCTGACCGCCACCGGATTCACCGGCCAGATGGAGACGGTGTTCGGACGTGGTCAGATTGTGACGGGCGTCGCGATGCTGTCGGGCTCCGTCGCCGGTGGCTTTGTAGCTCAGCAGGTGAGCCTCGGCGTGCCGTTCGTGCTGCGTGGGGCGATTCTTATCGTGATGTTCGTCGTGGCCTGGCGGTTGATGCATGACATCGGGTTCACACCAAACAAGGGAGGCCGCCCGTTGGCAGAGATGCGGCGGATTGCCTCAGCGTCGATCGATTACGGCTGGAAGGTGCCGGCGGTCAAGTGGGTCATGGTCGAGGCCATGTTCACCGGCGGTGTGTCGTTCTACGTGTTCTACGCATTGCAGCCGTACCTCCTCCAGCTCTATGGCGATCCGGAGGCGTACCAGATCGCGGGCATCGTGGCCGCGATCGTGGCCGGCGCCCAGATCTTGGGTGGGCTCGTCGCCCCGGTGGTGCGCCGCCTGTTCCGTCGCCGCACCTCAGCGCTGATCGTCGCGGCCAGTCTCGGTGTCGTCGTGCTCGCTCTGATAGGCATCGTCGAGCAGTTCTGGTTCGCGCTCGGCATGATCGTGATTTGGGCACTACTGTTCGCAGCGGTGACGCCGATCCGGCAGACCTACCTGAACGGCCTGATCCCGTCCCAGCAGCGAGCGACGGTGCTGTCCTTTGATTCGATGATCGGCTCCACCGGCGGAATAGTGACGCAGCCGGCGCTGGGCCGGGCCGCCGACGTCTGGGGGTACGGACCCTCGTACGCGATCAGTGCGGCGATCTCGGCAGTGGCGGTGCCGTTCCTGGCGCTGGCCAGGCGCCAGAACGCAGACGCAGACATTTCTGGGCCGACGGTCGTGACCCGCACCGACGAGACTGACGTTGCACCGGCGCCGTGACCTGGTGATCTACTCGCCTGCTACTACGGAAGGGCGACAGTGATGCCGGGTCGGGAAGGCAACGGGCCATCCATCTCGCCGAGCACCTCGGGAATGTCGTCCAAGCCGACCCGCCTGGTGACCAGTCGATCCGGACGGAGCGTGCCGGCCTCGACGGCGGCGAGCATCGGCGGGTACGCATGAGCGGCCATGCCATGGCTGCCCACGATCTCCAGCTCCGTCCCGATCACCAGGTCCATCGGGATCGGTGG
>JASLBX010000214.1 GCA_030146385.1 Jiangellaceae bacterium
AATGTGAAGTGCTTCAACCCAGGGTGAAAGCGAAAGAAGAGGTAGGGGTCGAAGGAATGGCATCGAATCGCGGAATGCTGGCCGCCGCAGCCAGTGTCGTGCTCGTACTTGCGGCCTGTGGTGGCGGGGGAGAAGGGGTCGACGTCGACGGCGGCGCCGACACCGAAGCTCCCGAAGGCGCCGCTGAAGGCGGGACGCTGATCGCCGGCATCTCGAGCGAGCCGGATCAGCTCGATCCGCACGTGACGACGGCATACGCCAGTTTCCAGATCCTGGAGAACGTGTATGACACGTTGGTCGCTCCGGATACCGAGGGCAACTTCGAACCCAGCCTGGCCGAGAGCTGGGAGACCAGCGAGGACGGCCTGACCTGGACGTTCACCCTGCGAGAGGGCGTGACGTTCCACGACGGCAGCGAATTCGACTCCGCCGACGTCATCTACTCGCTGGAGCGGATGACCGGGGAGGAGAGCTCGGTGGCGTGGCGGTTCGAGACCGTCGAGGGCTTCGACGCGCCGGACGAGCGGACCGTAGAGATCACACTCACCGACCCGACGCCGAACCTTCTTGACAACATCGGCGGTTACAAGGGCATGTCGATCCTGCCCGAGGGCGGGGCCGACGATCTCGATCTCACCACGGAGGCCAACGGCACCGGCCCGTTCACCCTGGACAGCTTCAGCGCGTCTGGCGCCCAGCTCAGCGCGTTCGAGGAGCACTGGGGCGGCGCGCCAACTGTGGACGGCGTCGAGTTCCAGTTCACGACCGAGTCCGCGGCGGCACTGACCGCCCTGCGAACCGGCGAGATCCACTGGACCGACAACGTCCCACCCCAGGACGTCGAGAGCCTCGAAGGCGATGAGGAGGTCGAACTCGGGATGGCGCCGAGCATCGACTACTGGTACCTCGCGCTGAACCAGAACGAGGAGCCGTGGAGCGAGGTGGACGCTCGACGCGGCGTGGCCTTTGCGCTCGACCGCGAGTCCATCACCGAAGCCACCCAGTTCGGTGCCGCGACGGTCAACCAGACGGCGATTCCAGCCGACAGCGTCTGGGGGCACGACTACGCGCCGTACGAGTTCGACCCCGGGCAGGCGCGCGAACTGCTCGACTCGGCAGGCGTCCCCGAAGGTCAGGAGCTCGGCATCATGGTCGTCACCGACACCGAGGGCGTCCAGGCCGCGCAGGTCATGCAGGAGAACCTGGCCGAGGCCGGCATCGAGGTCGACATCCAGCAGGAGGAGTCGGCCACCTGGCTGGACCGCCAGGGCGAGGGCGACTTCGACGCGTTCATGTGGAGCTGGATCGGCAACCTCGACCCGTTCGGCTTCTACCACGCCCAGCACGTGTGCGAGGGGACGTTCAACTTCCAGGGCTATTGCAGCGAAGAGGTGGACTCGTTGCTGGAGCAGGCGGCGTCCGAAACCGACCAGGACGCCCGCAAGGGGCTCTACGACCAGGCCGCGGAGATGATCGTCGACGACGCGAGCTACATCTACCTGTACAACCCGGATGTCGTGCAGGCGTGGGCGCCCGGGCTGACCGGGTACGAGGTCCGGCCGGACCGCGCCATCAACTTCGAGCAGGTGAGGCTGCCCGAGTGACGAGGTACGTCGTCCGCCGGCTGGCGCAGTCGGCGGCCGTCCTCGCCGGGGTGAGCATCCTTGTCTTCGCCGTCATCCACCTGGTGCCGGGCGACCCGATCCGAGTGGCGCTCGGCACCAGGTTCGACCAGGCGACGTACGACGCTCTCCTGGAGAGGTCGGGCCTCGACCAGCCGCTGGTGGCGCAGTACTTCAACTGGCTCGGCAGTGCGCTGCAAGGCGACCTCGGCGTGAGCTTCCGGACCGGCCAGACGGTGACGTCCATGATCCTCGAGCGACTGCCGGCGACGGCGTCGCTGGCATTGGCGGCCATCCTGGTGGCGCTGCTGATCTCCGTCCCGCTGGGCACCATCTCCGCCCTCCGCCCGCGGTCGGTCGTCGACTGGTTCGCCACGGTCGTCAGCCAGGCCGGCATCAGCATTCCGGACTTCTGGATGGGCATCATGTTCATCCTGATCTTCGCCGGGACGCTGGGCTGGTTGCCGACGGGCGGTTACACACCACTGACCGACGACCCGCTCGAGTGGGCCCGCCGCTTGATCATGCCCGCGGTCACGATCGGTGTGGTCAGTGGCTCGATCATGACGCGGTTCGTGCGCTCGTCCGTCCTGGAGGCTCTCGGCCAGGAGCATGTCCAGGCCGCGCGGGCCAAGGGCATGCGGGCGAGGGACGTCCTGTCGTGGCACGTGCTGCGCAACGCGCTCATCCCGCTTGTGACGGTCGGCGGCATCCAGTTGGCGTACCTGCTGTCCGGCGTGGTTGTCGTAGAGATCGTCTTCCGCTGGCCGGGCCTCGGCCAGCTGGCGCTCCAGGCAGTGCAGCAGCGCGACTACCCGGTGCTGCAAGGTGCCGTCCTGCTGTTCGCGGTGATCTTCCTGGTGGTGAACCTGCTCGTGGATCTGCTGTACGCGCGGCTCGACCCGAGGATCGCCTACACATGACAGAGGTGATGGAAGCTCCCGTCGCACCGGCGTCCCGACGGCGGTGGATTGAGACGCTGACGCTGCTGGCCCGCAACCCGATGGCGGTCGCGTCGACTCTGGTGCTGCTGGGTCTTGTGGCCGTCGCTCTACTCGGTGATCGGATCACCCCGTACAGCCCGCTGGCCCAGTCGATTTCCGACCGCCTGCAGGCGCCGTCCGCCGAGCACTGGTTCGGCACCGATGAGCTGGGGCGCGACGTCTTCTCGCGGGTCCTCGATGGAGCGAGCGTCTCGCTTCAGGTGGGGTTCGTCGCCGTTGGTATCTCGCTGGTCGCCGGGACGGTGATCGGGCTGGTGGCCGGCTATTACGGTCGCTGGCTGGACGACGGGTTCATGCGGTTCATGGACGTGTTGTTCGCGTTCCCAGCCATCCTGCTCGCGATCGTCGTGGTGGCCGTGCTCGGGCCCGGCATCACCAACGCGATGATCGCGATCGGCATCGTGTATACACCGATCTTCGCCCGGATCGCGCGGGCCAGCGTGCTGAGCGTGCGCGAGGAGGTGTACGTCCGGGCTGCGAGGTCGTCCGGCTCGGGCGACGTGCGGATCATGGTTCGGCACGTGCTGCCGAACATCGCCGCACCGCTGATCGTGCAGACCTCGCTCAGCCTGACCTTCGCGATCCTATCGGAGGCGGCGCTGAGTTTCCTCGGCTTGGGTGTGCAGCCACCTGACCCGTCATGGGGACGCATGCTGTCGGAAGGCCGGTCGTTCATCGAGCAGGCGTGGTGGATGGCGTTCTTCCCGGGGGTGGCGATCTTCATCGTGGTGCTCGCGTTCAACGTGCTCGGCGATGCGCTGCGGGACGTGCTCGACCCGAAACAGCGGTCGGCCATCGCGGGGAAGGGAGTGACGACGTGAGCCTGCTCGCCGTCCAGGATCTGTCGGTGGCCTTCCGCACGCGGCGCGGCATGGCGCGGGTCGTCAACGGCCTGTCGTACGAGGTCGAGGCTGGCGAGACGCTCGCCATCGTCGGTGAGTCCGGTTCGGGCAAGAGCGTGGGCGCCCTCGCCCTGCTCGGTCTGCTCCCGAAGAACGTCGCGCAGGTGTCCGGCAGCGCCGAGTTCGACGGCAAGGAGCTCGTCGGTCTTGGGGAGGAGGAACTGCGCGCCGTACGGGGCGCGGGCATCGGGATGATCTTCCAGGACCCGATGACGTCGCTGAACCCGGTGCTCACCGTCGAGCGACAGATCGGCGAGGCGCTCCGGGCGCACGCGAAGGTGTCCGACCAAGCCGTCCGCTCGCGTGCCCTGGAGTTGCTTGGCGAGGTCGGCATTCCGGACGCCGAGGCCAGGCTGCGGGCTTACCCGCACCAGCTGTCCGGTGGGATGCGGCAGCGGGTGATGATCGCGATTGCGCTGGCCGGCGAGCCGCGCGTGCTGATCGCCGACGAGGCGACGACCGCGCTCGACGTGACCGTCCAGGCGCAGATCCTCGAGCTCGTCGAGCGGGTGCAGGACGGGCACGGCATGGCGGTGCTGTGGATCACTCATGATCTCGGCGTGGTCGCCGGCCTGGCCGACCATGTGCTGGTTATGTATGCCGGCCGGTGTGTCGAAGAGGGCTCCGTCGACGCCGTGTTCGAGCACCCGGCCCACCCCTACACGCGTGGCCTGCTCGGCGCGTTGCCCGTCGTAGACGACCCGCGCCCGGCCCGTGGCCGCGATCCTCTGGCGACGATGCCAGGCCTGCCGCCGGACCCCGTCTCGCTGCCGCCGGGGTGTGCGTACTACCCGCGGTGCCCGGTGCGGGCCGACGAGCGGTGCGCTATCGAGGTGCCGCCGCTGGCGGAAGTGGCCGGCGACGGTGGCCATCGGGCGGCGACCTTCTACTCGCTGGAGGCAACGTCATGACGACCGAGCAGGCGTTTCCGGCTCCGGCGGGCGGGACGGACGCCGATGTGCTGGTGCGCGTCAGCGGCCTGCATGTCCACTTCCCGATCAAGACCGGTGGTGGCCTGCGTCCAGTGCACGGGGCGGTGCGGGCCGTCGACGGTGTCGACATGGACATCCGGCGGGGAGAGACGCTCGGGCTGGTGGGGGAGTCCGGCTGCGGCAAGTCGACGCTGGGCAATGCGCTGCTGCGCCTGGTCGAGCCGACCGCCGGACGGGTCGAGTTCGACGGGACGGACGTGACCAGCCTTTCGCGCCGCGACCTGCGGGCATGGCGGAGGCGGGTCGCGATGGTGTTCCAGGATCCGTTCGCCTCCCTGGACCCGCGCAGGACGATTGCCGAGTCGGTGTCCGAACCACTTGCGATCCACGGTCTTCACAAGGGACGCGACCAGCGCCGGCGACGTGTGGGAGAGCTGCTGGAGATGGTCGGCCTGAACCCCGACCACCGTGACAGGTACCCGCACGAATTCTCCGGTGGCCAACGCCAGCGGGTTGGCATTGCACGGGCCCTCGCCGGGCAGCCGGAGTTCGTGGTCTGCGACGAACCGATCGCCTCGCTCGACGTGTCGGTGCAGGCCCAGGTGATGAACCTGCTCGTCAGGCTGCAGCGCGAGCTCGGCCTGACCTACCTTTTCGTCTCACACGATCTGGCCGCGGTGCGCCAGGTGAGCGATCGGGTGGCGGTGATGTACCTCGGCCGGGTCGTGGAGGTGGGGCCGGCCGAGGCGGTGGCGTCGTCTCCGCAGCATCCCTACACCGAGGCATTGCTGTCGGCCGTCCCGGTGCCCGAGCCGTCCCGCGAACGGGAGCGGGAGCGCATCGTGCTGGGCGGGGACGTGCCGAGCCCCGCATCGCCGCCGTCGGGATGCCGGTTCAGGACGCGCTGCCCGAAGGTGTTCGAGCCGTGCCCCGACCATGATCCGGCGCTCCAACCCGTGGGGCCCGACCATACGGCCGCGTGTCATCTCCACGGCGTCACCGACATCCACGAAACCTGACCCGCACCCCCGATGTTGGTCACCTGACCGCCAACACCGCTAGCCCTCGTCTCGCAGGTGGCTCCGGTGCGCCTCGATCAGCCAGTCCTCGGTGAGGCGCGGGTCGTCGGCTCCGCCGCCGGCCTCGAGTGCGTCCAGATACCTGCGATCTGCCGCGATTCGCCTCCGCAGCTCGGCGCCGTCCCCGACACTCCCGTGGCCAGGAATGACGTGCCACACGCCGTCCAGCGCGGCGAACCGATCAAGCGCATGGCGGTAGTCGGCCACCGGGTGGGAAGCTTCGGTATCGAGCAGCGGGATCTCGATGTCCGAGCACATGTCCCCGGTCAGCAGCACGTCTTCGTACGGCACGTGCAGCGCGGCGTGCCCCAGTGCGTGTGCACGGTGCTCGATCAGCCGCACTTCCGGGCCGTCCCACGGGACCGACGTTGCGCCGGCGGGCAGGGCGGTGAGCCGGCCGAACAGCGCGGCGTCATGCCCGGGTGCGGACTCCTCGGCCAGCCGAAGGCATCGCTCGAAATCCGCAGCGAGCGCCTGGGCGGCGGTCGCCGTTGCGTACCGCGGCGCAGGTCCGAGGTCAGCAGACCACAGGACGTGGTCCCAGTGCGGGTGGGTCGAGAAGCCCGCCACCACACGCAATCCGCGACGGCGGAGATCAGCGACCAGTTCGGCTATGTCATCAGCTGTGACGGCAGGATCCACCAGCAGGCAGCGTCCGCCTTTGCCGATGATGACTGTGGTCGTCGTCGTGTAGAGCTCGCTCGTACGGACGAGGACGCGGTCAGTGATGTCGACCAGCCCGCCCACGGTCGAACAGTATCCGGCACGCGCTCACGTGGTCGTCGTCCCAGGCGCCCGATGTATTTGTGCCGGCAGGTCCACAGCCTCGTGGAGACCACACAATGCCCCGACGTCGCCCTGGAGCCAGCACGTCGATCTTCGCAGCGCTGGCCTGCGCGAGTTGGGCGCAGCGGCTCCCCGTCCCGTACAATCAACGGTGGCTCAGGTCTGCCTGAGTCAAATTCGCGCGCCCTGCACCAACGGTCGCCTGCCCTCGGTCTCCGAGCCATCTCGGAGTGGGTACGCAGCCGCAGAGCGCCAGGCGCGGCGGCCAACCCCGGTCCGTCGCGATCAACCGGACGACGCGACCAGCCTAGCTGGCGCGGGAGGAGGTGGGCGCGGCCATGGCCGTCGTCACCATGAAGCAGCTCCTCGAGAGCGGCGTGCACTTCGGGCATCAGACCCGGCGCTGGAACCCGAAGATGAAGCGGTTCATCTTCACCGAGCGCAACGGCATCTACATCATCGACCTCCAGCAGTCGCTGGCCTACATCGACAACGCGTTCGCGTTCGTCAAGGACACCGTGGCCCGCGGCGGCCACGTGCTGTTCGTCGGCACCAAGAAGCAGGCCCAGGAGGCCATCTCCGAGCAGGCGACCCGCGTCGGCCAGCCGTACGTGAACCAGCGCTGGCTCGGCGGCATGCTCACCAACTTCCAGACCGTGCACGAGC
>JASLBX010000195.1 GCA_030146385.1 Jiangellaceae bacterium
GACGCCAGGCCGACGCCCTCCCAACCCACGAAGAGCACCAGGTAGTTGTCGGCGAGGACCAGCAGCAGCATGGCGGCGACGAAGAGGTTCAGGAAGCCGAAGAAGCGGCGGCGGCGCTCGTCGTGGGCCATGTAGCCGATCGAGTAGAGGTGGATCACCGAGCCGACGCCCGTGATGAGCAGGACGAACGCCATCGACAACTGGTCCAGCTGCAAGCCGACCGAGACCTCGTAGCCGCCGACGGCGAACCAGTCATAGAGCGACACCGCGAAGGCCCGCTCCTCCGCACCCCTGCCGACCATCGAGATGAACAGGACGAGCGCGAACACGAACGACAGCGCGGGCATGATCGTGCCGATGATCGGCGCCACCCGGTCCAGCCTGCGGCCACCGAGCAGCAGCACCGCCGCGCTGACGAGCGGAAGCAAGATCAGCAGCCAGGTCGTGGAGAACACGCCCTCGGCCGGCTGCACCGATTGCACCTGAGTCAACACCATTTGCCTCTCGTGGCCCCTACAGCTTCAGCAGGCTTCCGTCGTCGACCGACGCCGACCTACGGGTGCGGAAGATCATCACGATGATGGCCAAGCCGACGACCACTTCGGCCGCGGCGATCACCATCACGAAGAACGCGATGATCTGGCCGTCGATGTTGCCGTGCATCCTGGCGAAGCTCACAAAGGCCAGGTTGCATGCGTTGAGCATCAGCTCGACGCTCATGAATGCGATCAGCGCGTTGCGCCGGACGAGCACGCCGACGCCGCCGATGGTGAACAGGAGCGAGGCTAGAACCAGATACGCGGTGGGGCTCACTCCTGGTCACCTTCCAGCTCGCCGGGCTCGTGTTTGGTGAACTCGTCCGAGCCCCGCACGGCACCTCGAGCGACCAGCGCGGTCGGCACCGAGTCGTCGCTCGTCGTGCCGTCCGGGAGCAACGCCGGGGTGTCCACGGCGTTGTGCCGGGCGTAGACACCAGGGCTGGGTTGCTGCGACGCCGCGTCTCCGCTACCCGAAGCGAACCGCTGCTCGGCCAACTCACGCTGACCCGGTTTGCGGGTTAGCCGTACCTGGTGAGTCAGCACCACCGCGCCGAGCGCGGCGGTGATCAGCGTCGCCGCCACGATCTCGAACGCCCAGACGTACCGCGAGAAGATCGCATCGGCGATGGCCGGGACGCTGCCCTCCGGCGCCGCATTGGCCAGCCCCACCCAGTCCGAGAAGAGCGCGCGGCTGACGACGGAGACCAGCAGCACCCCCAGGCCCAGCCCGGCCAGAATCGCCGCGACCCGCTGCCCTCGGATCGTCTCGACCCGCGAGTCGCTGGCGTCGACGCCGACCAGCATGATGACGAACAGGAACAGCATCATGATCGCGCCGGTATAGACGACGATCTGTACGACACCCAGGAAGGGCGCGTCCAGCGCGATGAAGAACACCGCCAACGAGATCATGACCACGGCGAGGAACAGCGCGCCGTGCACGGCCTTGCGGGAGATGACCAATCCTAGTGCCGCCAACACCGCGATCGGGGCCAGGATCCAGAACAGGACGGCCTCGCCGGTTCCTCCACCCACCGGCTCGCCGGCCTGGGCGAGCATTTGTGCGATCACGACGCGCCCCCGTCGGAACGTGCGCCGGAACGCACGTAGTAGTCGCGCTCGTCGTCGCCAAGCCGCATGGGGTGCGGCGGAGCCTCCATGCCCGGCAGAAGCGGAGCCAGGAGGTCCTGCTTCTCGTAGATCAGACTCTCCCGGGTGTAGTCAGCCAGCTCGTACTCGTTGGTCATGGTGAGCGCCCGGGTCGGGCAGGCCTCGATGCACAGCCCGCAGAGAATACAGCGCAGGTAGTTGATCTGGTACACCTGGCCGTACCGCTCGCCGGGCGAGAAGCGCTCCTCGTCGGTGTTGGCCGCGCCTTCGACGTAGATCGCATCGGCCGGACACGCCCACGCACACAGCTCGCACCCGATGCACTTCTCCAGACCGTCCGGGTGACGGTTCAGCTGGTGCCGGCCGTGGAACCGCGGCGCCACCTGGTGTGGCTTCTCGGGGTACTCCTCGGTCACGACCTTCTTGAACATTGTCCGGAACGTGACCCCGAAACCTGCGACGGAGTCGAGGAACTTAGGCACGAGTGCCCTCCTCTTCCACAATTTCGTCTTGTTTTGGCGCTCCGCGTCCGGCCGTCTCCTGGCCGGGCATCGGCGGCACGGGGAAGGCCGGTTCCCGCGCGACCGGTTCCTCGGCCTCGGGCTCTTCTCGCTTCCGCTCGGGCCAGAACAACGTAGCGATCAGCAGGACGGCGATGGCGGCCCCACCCCAGGTGAGCATCTGCTGGCGGGTGATGCCCTCGTTGAACGCCAGCCGCATGCCCGCCACGGCCACGATCCAGACCAGCGAGATCGGCAGCAGCACCTTCCAGCCCAGCTTCATGAACTGGTCGTACCGCATCCGTGGCAGGGTGCCGCGCAGCCAGATGAACAGGAAGATCACCAACAGCACCTTGGCCAGGAACCACAGCACCGGCCACCAGCCCTCGTTGAGCATGCCGTCGCCGATAGCCGACAGCGGCCACGGTGCCCGCCAGCCGCCGAGGAACAGCGTCGTGGCCAGGGCGGACACGTTCACCATGTTGATGTACTCGGCCAGAAAGAACACGGCGTACTTCATCGACGAATACTCGGTTGCGTAGCCGGCGACCAGCTCCCCCTCGGCCTCGGGGAGGTCGAACGGAGCCCGGTTGGTCTCACCCACCATCGAGATCAGGTAGATCGCGAACGAAGGGATCAGGATGATGCCGAACCAGAGCCGCTCCTGCTCGGCGACGATCTGCGAGGTCGACATCGTGCCAGCGAACAGGAACACACCGACGAACGACAGACCCATGACCAGCTCGTAGGAGATCACCTGAGCGGTCGAGCGGACGCCACCCAGCAGCGGATACGTCGAGCCGCTGGCCCAGCCGGCCAGCACGAACCCGTAGATGCCGATCGAAGCCACCGCGAGCACGTACAACACGGCCACCGGGAAGTCGGTGAGCTGCAGCGGGGTCGTGTGACCGAAGATCGA
This sequence comes from Jiangellaceae bacterium, assembly GCA_030146385.1. Taxonomy (GTDB): domain Bacteria; phylum Actinomycetota; class Actinomycetes; order Jiangellales; family Jiangellaceae; genus JASLBX01. The sequence goes on from JASLBX010000195.1 coordinate 3,069, forward strand.
CACTTCCGGACCGACCGGGATCACCGCGAAGATCAGAAAGGCGGGGATCAACGCCACCATCGGCGCGAGTATGTACACCGTCTTGTGGACGTTGCGCGGGGTGAGGTCCTCTTTCAGCATGAGCTTCATCGCATCGGCGAAGCTCTGCAGCGTGCCCCGCGGGCCGACCCGGTTGGGACCCATCCGGTGCTGCATCCGCGCGACGACTTTGCGCTCGAAGACGATGTTGAACAGCGTGATGACCAGCAGGAAACCGAAGATCACAAGGATCTTGATGGCGACCAGCCACCACGGATCGGTGCCGAATCCTTCGATCGTGTCGTAGTCCTGCGCGACGATCGCGGTCACGCCGCACCTCCTATCCCACGGTCATCGCCTGCGGCCGCCCGCAAATCCACCACATCACCTGCGGCCGCCCGCAGCATGTCATGCACATGCGAGCCGGGCGAGTACTGCGGCACCCACACCACGCGGTCCGGCATGTCGGTGATCTCTACCGGCAGCGTGATCGAACCGTGCTCAGAGCCGACGGTCACCTGTTCGGCTACCCCCGCTTCATCAGCCGTGGCGGCCGACAGACGCGCGACCGGCCGGCGGGCCGTACCGGCCAGGTGCGGCTCGCCCGCTTGCAGGCGTCCGTCGTCCAGCAGCAATCGCCAGGTGGCCAGCACCGCCTGCCCGGACTCCGGACGCCGCGGCTCGGCCGGGCGGGCAGTGGGCGCATCCGGACGCTCGCCGTCCCAGGCGCCCACCTCGGCGAGCTCGGACCGGACGGCCTCGACGGTGTTCAGCCCCAGGTCGATGTCGAGCTCGTCGGCGATCATCGAAAGCACTCTCGCGTCGGTCAGAGCGTTCGACTTGAGCGCCGCGGGGAACGGCCGCTCGCGGCCCTCCCAGCTGATGAAGGTTCCGGCCTTCTCCACCACGGGCGCGACCGGGAACACCACGTCGGCCAGTTCGGTGACCTCGCTGCGCAGCAACTCGAGGCTGACGACGAAGCTCGCGGCCCGCACGGCCTCCCGGGCCA
>JASLBX010000212.1 GCA_030146385.1 Jiangellaceae bacterium
GTTGCAGGTGGGGCAGTTGGTCGTGGCCGTCGGCAGCCCGCTGGGCCTCGCCGGCTCGGTGACCGCCGGAGTGGTCAGCGGTCTCGGCCGGTCGCTGCCGACGCAGAGCGGCCGCGCGGCGCGGGTCGTCGAGGACGTGATCCAGACGGACGCGGCTCTGAACCCGGGCAACTCCGGCGGAGCTCTGGTCACCTCGGACGCGCAGGTCGTGGGGATCAACACAGCCGTGGCCGGCATCGGGCTGGGGCTGGCCGTCCCGATCAACTCCACCACTCGCCGGATCATCGGGACGCTCATGCGCGAAGGCCGGGTGCGCCGTGCCTACCTCGGCCTGGTGAGCACTCCGACGCCGCTGCCTGCGTCGTTGGCCAACCGGGCCGGGCAGAAGCACGGCCTCCGAATCGTCGAGGTGGTTCGGGGCGCTCCGGCCGATCAGGCCGGCCTCAAGGCGGGAGATCTCGTGCTGTCGGCCGGACGGAAGCCGGTCGCCGAAGCGGAGAGCCTACAGCGGTTGCTGTTCGACGACGCCATCGGCCAGCCACTGCCCATGACCGTCCTGCGCAACGGCGCCATGGTGGACGTCATCGCGATCCCCTCCGACCTCGAGCGCGTCTGACCTAGCCAATCGATTCGTAGGGACGACCGCCCGCCTGATATTCTTCTGCGGCGGTCGACGAGTGCGGCCCATTCCCCCGTAGCTCAATTGGCAGAGCGCCCGGCTGTTAACCGGTAGGTTGTTGGTTCGAGTCCAACCGGGGGAGCCCCTCAGCTCCACCACTCAACACCGTAGGTCAGTGGGCACGTCAGTGTTCCGGCCGCGGCTTTCCTCCCATCAGTCGATGAGTTTGCCCCTGCGGGCCCGTCTATACAGCGACACTTCACGACCGCGAGGAGAGATGATGGGCAAGCTGATCGTCACCGAGTTCGTGACGCTCGACGGTGTGGCACAGGCGCCAGGGGAACCCGACGAGGACCGCGATGGCGGATTCAACCACGGAGGGTGGCAGGCGCCGCTGCTGGACCAGGAGTCCGGCAATGCCATGTACGAGCAAGCCAGGAGCATGGACGCCCTGCTCCTCGGGCGAAGGACGTATGACGTCTTCGCCGCCTACTGGCCCAACGCCCCGCAGGAGATCCCATTCACCGGCCTGCTCAACCGGGTACCGAAGTATGTGGCCAGCCGCACATTGACCGAACCGCTCGGGTGGCAGGGGGCGACGCTGGTCAGCGGCGACCTCGCCGAGAGCATCTCCACCCTCAAGGACCGTTACGACGAAGTCCACGTCATCGGCAGTCTCGATCTGGTCCAGTCACTGCTGAGTCTCGGCTCGGTTGATCGGTTGAACCTGTGGATCTATCCGCTGCTGCTCGGCAGCGGCAAGCAGGTCTTCGCCGGCGGCACCGTGCCCGCAGCGCTGCGCCTGATCGAGTCCGTGACTTACGCCAACGGCACGTTGCAGCTCGCCTATGAGACCGCAGGAGTGCCGACGTACGGCAACCTCGCCGTCGAAGAGGAGGACCTGAAGCGCCTCTCCGGAACCGACTAGCGCGGGGGAGCCGCACCTCCTTATTCGCCGGGGTGGACGAGTCCAGTCTCGTATGCGACAACAACGGCCTGGGCGCGGTCCCGAAGATCCAGCTTGCTGAGGATGCGGCCCACGTGCGTCTTCACCGTCTGCTCCGCGAGCACGAGCTTTTCGGCGATCTCCCCGTTCGACAAACCCCGGGCTATCAGCTTGAGCACCTCGATCTCCCGCGGAGTCAGGACGCGCATCCGCTCCGGGTTCGGCCGCTCCCGCACCGGTCGCGTGGCGAAATCGGCGATCAACGTCCGCGTCACCGACGGCGCCAGCAGCGCATCGCCGGCCGCCACTACCCGGACGGCGCGGATGAGCTCGTCGGCCGGTGCGTCCTTGAGTAAGAAGCCACTGGCGCCCGCGCGAAGCGCCTCGTAGACGTAGTCGTCCAGGTCGAACGTGGTCAACATGACGACCTTAGGGTGGCGCAGGCCGGGCGCGCGGAGAATCCGGCGCGTGGCCTCCAGGCCGTCGACCTCGGGCATGCGGACGTCCATCAGCACGATGTCCGGTATCAGCCGGCGGACCGCCTCTGCCGCGTCCGCGCCGTCGGCGGCGTCCCCGACCACCTCGATGTCCGGCTGGGCGGCGAGTAGCGCGCCGAAGCCCTGGCGCACCATCGCCTGGTCGTCGACGATCAGCACCTTGATCGGGTGTTCGCTCACGACATCCCGTCTCCTGGCTCGACCGGCAGGTCGGCAACCACCTCGAACCCGCCATCTCTGGTGGCACCAGTGCGCAGCGCACCTCCCACGGCCGCTGCCCGCTCACGCATTCCGGTGATCCCGTGACCGGCGAGGCCAGGAGTCACGGGCTCCACCGGCGGTTGATTGTGCACGCGAATCGCCAACCCGGAATCCGAGTATGTGACGACCACCGACACCTCGGCTCCCGGCGCGTGCCGGGCCGCGTTGGCCAGCGCCTCCTGAACGATCCGGTACGCGGACACGCTGGTCATCGCACTGACCGGGCGGATCTCGCCACGGTACTCCAGCGTCACCGAGGCACCGGACCGTTGCCCGCCGTCCACCAGATCGGCAATCTGATCGATGGTGGGCTGCGGCGCCGTCTGTGGGCCGTCGCCGTTGCCACGGAGCACACCGAGCAAACCCCGAACCTCGTTGAGCGCTTCGCGCGCCGAACTGCTGATCGACGCAAACTCCCGGCGCGCGTCGTCCGGCAGATTCTCCAGGCGGTACGGCGCGCTCTCGGCCTGGACGACGACCATCGACATGTGGTGCGCCACTACGTCGTGGAGGTCGCGTGCGATGCGTGCCCTCTCCTCAAGGACGGTCCGCCGCGCCTTCTCCAGCTCGCTTAGCTCGGTCTGGTGCTCGAGACTCCGGGCGACCTGACGCCGCGTCCGCACGAGGTCTCCGATGAACGCAACAATGGTGGCGACCGCGATCAAGGTGGTGGCGGTGCCGGAGTTCTCCGGCAGCCCGGCCGACATCACCAGGACGGACGTCAACCAGACCCAGATCGTCGTCCACCGATCGTGCCGGACGCAGACGAGGAACAGCGAGCCGAGCCACACCCATTGGAGGGTCGGTGGCCAGGTGATCGCCGCCGAGGTTGCGGCTGGCGTCGCCACGATTGCCAAGATCACGGCGGCGAGGGTGATGATTCGCCACCCGATGAGAATCCGGTCCCGGATCAGACCGACCGGCAAGGCGATCGAGGCGGCAACAACAGGCAGCACGAGGTCGTGGACGATGAGGTTGTCCCTGACATCGGCCAACGCGATCGCGAACACGCCGACGGCCAGCATCCACGGACCCGTGGTCCGCAACCACTGCAGCCACGACCGATCACCGAGGAACCGCTGCGCGAACGGCCGGCCCCCTCGCGGAGAGGCGGGCCAGCCCAAGAAGGCCGTGCGGAAGCTGCGCCGCAGATCACCTGCCCAGTCCGGAGGCAGCTGGATCCCTTCCGCCTGTGCCGTCGTCGGGGACTCGGTGGAGAGGAAGCGCGTCGCTGCGCCACCAATGGCGACCGCGGTCACAGCCAGGACCCACCCGGCATGCTCGTCCGATAGTGTTCCGAACAGAGCGGCCGTCGCGGCCCAGGCACCCAGCTTCAGGACCACCTCGCGGTCGAGATGCACGTTTCGCGGAGGCCGGAGCGCGATCAGGGCGAACAGGAGCGCAAGCAGCACGATGCCGTGGATCGGCGGCCACGGCCACGGGTCATCGTCCAGGATCGGGAACACCTGAGACACCAGCAGCGCCGAGCTCGCGGAGACCAGCCAGCCGAGCAGTGGCCGGGTGAGTATCAGGACGAACGGCAGCGCGGCCGCCGCGGCCACGAGTGGCAACAGTCCACCTTCGACGGCCTCGACGTCGAGGACCTCTGGTGCGCTCTGGATCGCAAGAATGAAGATGACGAGCGCCGCCGCCCACGGGAGCCACCTTCTGCCATTCGCGTTGATCCACGCGTAGGCGCGCTCGCGCATGGACACCGGCTGCTCCATCACCCGGCCAGAGTAGGGGCATGGTCACCGCGACGTCGTCGTACTGAGGTCGGCATTTCTCGCCCGGAGGTAGTACCCGAGAGCTACTGGCAGGACGGCTCTGTGGCGTGACGACCGGCCGCGGCCGCGTCCCTAGCGTCCCCTCCTGATCGCCGCGAACCGCGCGGCGTCACACCGGGAGGGAGCTTCGCGATGCTCGGACGCCTGGGCCTGGCAATGGCGGTCGTCGTCGCCGCATTCGCAATCACAGGTATCGGGACGCACAAGCCGGAGACCAGCGGCCCGGAGAGCCGCGCCGCTGCGCATGCGGTCGCCGTGGTCACCGGATTGGTGGACGGCGACCCCGCCTCGGCGATTCCGGCCGAGTTTCGCGACGTCATGGGCTACCAGCCCGTCGAGGCGACGGCGCCCGACGGCACACCGATGGTGGTCAAGCCGGCCGGGGACTGCTCGTCGATGTTCGGAGCGACCACATTCGACTTCGGCCTGGCGTGCAAGCAGCACGACCTCGGGTACGACCTGCTGCGGTACGCGGGGCGCACCGGCGGCGAGCTCGGCCCCTGGGCCCGGAGGGCGATCGACGAGCGACTCGCGGCCGCCATGGAGGAACAGTGTGCCGCCGTCGACGGCGGGCCGGCATGCCACGCGGTGGCGTGGATCTTCGATCGCGCGGTGCAGGCCAATTCGTGGCGGCAGGGCCAAGGCGTGCCGGTGCCGGAGCAGGGCGCGCCGTACGTCGCGGCCAGCGGGCTGATCAGTGCCGCGGTTGCCGGCCCGCCGATTGTCGGATGGCTCCGGGCTCGCACGAGACAAACGCGTCCGGCGGCGATGGGCACGGTGGCGTCCCGATGAAGCTCCAGGACGCTACGCCCGCCGGCCGCGACCGCGCGATCGACTTCATTCGGGCCGCGAGCCTGGTCGTGGTGATCCTCGGCCACTGGCTGATGGCCTCCGTGACCGTCACCGAGGCGGGAGTCCGCGGCGGCAGCGCGCTCGCCGAACTGCCGTGGCTGACTCCCCTGACCTGGCTGCTCCAGGTGATGCCGCTGTTCTTCGTCGCGGGCGGGTTCGCCAACCTGGCCTCGTGGCGTGGGGTGCGGCGCCGCGGTGGTGGATACGCGACCTACGCGTACGTCCGGGTCACCCGGCTCATGCGGCCGACGCTGGTGTTCGTGACCGCTGCGCCGCTCGTGCTGTTTGTCCTGCCGGCAGTCGGCGTCGGCTCCGGCGAGGTAGGTCTCACCGGCGGCCTGCTCGGCCAGCCGCTGTGGTTCCTCGGCGTGTACGTGCTGGTCACTGCGCTGGCGCCGGCGTTCGCTGCGTGGCACGAACGCCGGCCGGTCACTGCGCTGATGTGGCTCGGTCTCATGGCTGTCGGGACGGACGTCGCCCGCTTCGCCGGATACGAGCAGGTGGGCTACCTGAATTTCGGATTCGTGTGGCTCTTCGCCCAGCAGCTGGGCTTCTGGTACGCGGACGGACGACGGCTGCCTCGGCGGGTGCTGTGGGCGATGCTGGCCGGGTCGATCGGCGTGCTTGCGATCCTCACCGGGCCGGGGCCGTACCCGCTCAGCATGGTCGGGCTCCCCGGCGAGATGTCGAACATGAACCCGCCGACGGTGTGCCTGCTGGTGCTGACGGTCGGTCAGGTGGCTGCGCTCGTGCTGGTGCGGCGCCGGCTCGCGGGTTGGTTGGAGGGGGCCCGGCCCTGGTCGGCCGTCGTCCTGATCGGCTCGATGGCCATGACTCTGTACGTGTGGCACCTGCCGGTCCTGGTGCTCGGTTTCGGTGTTCTGCTGTGGCTGGATGTCCCACTGGCGGAGGCGGGTACCGCGGCCTGGTGGGTGAGCCGTCCGGTGTGGTGCGCGGTACTGGCGGCGATTCTTGCCGCACTCGCGGTACGGCTCGCCCGGGTCGAGCGAAGCCTCGCTCGTCAGGAATTCGCTGTGAGTGGCAATGCGGCGACTGCCTTCCTGGGAATGCTTTGTGTTTCGGCGGGATTGTTCGGCGTGGTTCTGGGAGGGCTGGCGCCATCGACGTCCCTGGTCATCAGCCTTGCCGCCATGCTCTCCGGTCTCGCGCTGACAGCGCATGCAGCCCGGCCGTGCCACCCGGTCTACATACACTAGGGGGGTATGGTGTAGGCTGCGACGCAGTGGCAAATTCCACCCGAGGCGAGGAGATCTTCATGACATCGAGCACGTACCAGGTCCAGGGCATGACGTGCGGGCACTGCGTCAGCGCGGTCAGCTCCGAGATCGGCGAGCTCGCCGGCGTATCCGACGTCTCCGTCGACCTCGCGACCGGCAAGGTCATCGTCACCGCCGACCAGCCCCTCGATGACAAGGCCGTGCGCGCCGCCGTCGAAGAGGCCGGCTACGAAGTGGTCGGCTAGCCAGTGCGCGTCCTGACCAAGCTGGTTGCGTTCGCGGCCGCCCTGGTCGTCGTTCTCGGCATCGCGTTCGCCATCGGGCGGACGTCCGGCATCGACGCCCAGGCGGCCGCGAGCGATGCGCCCATGGACGGCCACGACGGTGCCGAGCAGGCCGCCGATAGCCACGTTGCCGACAGCCCGGCCGCTGACGACCACGGCGACGACCATGCCGGCGGGCCGGCCAGCGAACCGGGCGGGCTGCAGGTCACGGCCGACGGGTATACGTTCGAGCCGCTCTCCTACCCCACCGAGCCCCGGACGGACGGGCTGTTCGAGTTCCGCATCGTCGGGCCGGACGGGACGGCCGTCACGGAGTACACGACCGAGCACGACGCCGACCTGCACCTGATCGTCGTCAACCGCGACCTGTCCGACTACCAGCACGTCCACCCGGAACTGTCCGCCGACGGCACCTGGTCCGTCCCGTTGACGTTCAACAGCGCCGGCTCGTACCGGGCGTTCGCCGACTTCACACCGTCCGGCAGGGACGAGGGCCTGACGCTCGGCACCGACCTGCTGGTGGCCGGTGACTACCAGCCGCAGCCACTTGCCGAGCCGGCGCACACCGCCGAGGTCGACGGGTACACGGTCGAGCTCAACGGCCGGCTTGAACCCGGCGCGGCCAGCTCGATCACCCCGACCGTCACCCGCGACGGCGAGCCGGTCACCGACCTGCAGCCGTACCTCGGTGCGTACGGTCATCTTGTGGCCCTACGCGAACGCGACCTCGCCTACCTGCACGTCCACCCGGACGGCGGCCCGGACGATCCGACGACCGCACCGGGTCCGGACGTCAGCTTCGTCACAGAGGTCCCGTCCGAGGCCACCTACCGTCTGTATTTCGAGTTCCGGCACGAGGGCGCCGTCCACCGGGCCGAGTTCACTGTGGAGACCTCGCATGACCACTGAGCGCATCGCCACCACCGAGCTCGAGCTGCAGATCGGCGGCATGACCTGCGCGTCGTGCGCGGCGCGGATCGAGAAGAAGCTCAACCGGGTCGACGGCGTCACCGCAAGCGTGAACTTCGCGACGGAGAAGGCACGGGTGAGCTTCGCCAGCGGCGTCGCTGTCAAGGACCTGATCGACGTCGTGGAGCAGACCGGCTACTCCGCCGAGCTCCCGGCGCCGCCGGCCGACACCCGGCCCGACGAGGCCGAGCCCGAAGACACCACGCGCGAGCCCAGGATCCGGCTCCTCGTCAGTGCGGCGCTGTCCGTCCCGGTGATCGCGATGGCCATGGTGCCGGCGCTGCAGTTCACCTACTGGCAGTGGCTGTCGCTGACCCTCGCGGCGCCGGTGCTGGTCTGGGGTGGCTGGCCGTTCCACCGGGCGACGTGGGCGAACCTCAAGCATGGCGCGGCCACCATGGACACGCTTATCTCGATGGGCACGATAGCCGCCTTCGCGTGGTCGGTGTACGCGCTGTTCCTCGGCACGGCGGGCGAGCCGGGCATGAGCCACCCGTTCTCGCTGACCCTCAGCCGCTCGTCCGGGGCCGACAACATCTACTTCGAGGTGGCGGCCGGCGTCACGACGTTCATCCTGGCCGGCCGCTACTTCGAGGCGCGGTCGAAGCGGCGGGCGGGCGCAGCCTTGCGAGCGCTCTTGGAGCTCGGCGCCAAGGACGTGGCCGTACTGCGCGACGGCGTTGAGCAGCGGATACCCATCGACGGATTGGCCGTCGGCGACCGGTTCGTCGTCCGTCCCGGCGAGCGCATCGCGACGGACGGAGTGATCGAGCAGGGCACATCCGCGGTCGACCAGAGCATGATCACCGGCGAATCGCTGCCGGTCGAGGTGAGGCTGGGCGATGCCGTCGTCGGCGCGACGGTCAACGCCGGCGGGCGGCTCATCGTCCGGGCGACCCGCGTGGGCTCGGACACGCAACTCGCGCAGATGGCAAAGCTGGTCGAGGAGGCGCAGAGCGGTAAGGCCGCCGTACAGCGGCTGGCCGACCGGATCTCGGGTGTCTTCGTTCCGATCGTGATCGCACTGGCCGTGGCGACGCTCGGCTTCTGGCTCGGCACCGGAGCAGCACTCGGGATGGCACTCACCGCTGCCGTCGCCGTCCTGATCATCGCCTGCCCGTGCGCGCTGGGACTCGCCACTCCGATGGCGCTCCTGGTCGGGACTGGACGCGGCGCCCAGCTCGGCATCCTGATCAAGGGTCCCGAGGTGCTGGAGTCCACGCGGCGGGTCGACACGATCGTCCTCGACAAGACGGGCACGGTGACGACCGGCGAGATGACTCTGGTCGACGTCGTCCCGGCTGTCGGCGAGGACGCGGACCAGGCCGTGCGGCTCGCCGGTGGGCTCGAGCACGCGTCCGAGCACCCGATCGCGCGGGCGATCGCGGTAGGGGCGATGGCGCGGGTCGGCGAGCTACCGGCACCCACGGAGTTCGCGAACGCCGAAGGTCTCGGTGTCACGGGAGTCGTGGACGGCCACGGCGTCGTCGTCGGGCGTCCAGCCCTGCTGGCCGACTGGGCGATATCGCTCCCGCCGGAGTTGAACGCTGCCCGGGTCGATGCCGAATCGGCCGGGCGTACCGCCGTCGCCGTGGGCTGGGACGGCCAGGCGCGCGCCTTGCTGCTGGTGGCCGACGCCGTCAAGGCGACGAGCGCGGCCGCGATCGCCGAGTTGCGCTCGCTCGGCCTGACGCCGATTCTGCTCACCGGCGACAACCAGACAGTTGCGCGGACGGTCGCGGCCGAGGTCGACATCGATGCGGACAATGTCATCGCCGAGGTGCTGCCGGCCGACAAGGTCGACGTCGTCAAGCGGTTGCAGGCCGAGGGCCGCGTCGTGGCGATGGTCGGCGACGGTGTCAACGACGCCGCCGCCTTGGCGCAGGCCGATCTTGGTCTGGCGATCGGCACGGGCACCGACGTGGCCATCGAGGCCAGCGACCTGACCCTGGTGCGCGGGGACCTGCGGGTCGCCGCGGACGCGATCCGTCTCTCCCGGCGCACGCTGCGAACCATCAAGGGCAACCTGTTCTGGGCGTTCGCCTACAACGTGGGGGCGCTGCCGCTAGCCGTTGCCGGGCTGCTCAACCCGATGATCGCGGGCGCGGCGATGGCGTTCAGCTCGGTGTTCGTGGTGTCCAACAGCCTGCGGCTGCGCCGGTTCAGGGCACCGTCCCGCTGAGCTACTCGACCTCGGCGCGAACCTGCGCCACGGCGTGTTCGACCGCGGCCCGGACGTCCGGGTCGTCGAGGTCGATTCCGGCGTCCAGGGCGACGACCCAGGCAAGCTTCGGTTCGCCGGGCCGGCGGCGGCCACTGACCCGCACTCCGCGGTCGCCCGCGATCGCGATGTGCCGGCTGATCACCACGCTGGCCTGCACCTGCTCGCGCACGATGTCCAGGAACGCCGTGGCTTCGTCCAGCCCGATGCGGTGGCGGCGGGGTTTGGCCCCGACGGGGACGGTTTCGACGACCACGAGCAGCTCGTCGTCCCGGTTCCACGTCGCTCTCTCCACGTGCTCCCAGCCGATGGCGTGGAAACCAGTCTCGACCGGCAGCAGCAGTCGGTGGTTCGTGGCCACGATCGGGCCGTCGGCGGAGTCGGCCTGGGCGAGCATGCGCTCTCCCGGCTCGAGCGTCAGTCCGGCGGGTACTGGGGTACGGCGGAACAGTGGCGGCACGCAACGAAGCGTACGACGTGACCGGCTTTGCGCGCGCTACCCGTCCGATGCGCGGCTTGCTAGCGACGTATACGTGGAGTTTCCCCACTTAACGTGGTCATCTAGCGGAGGTAGTCGCGGAGGGCGTTGGCGAACTTGCCGCGGCGGAGCTTGGCGAGGGTCTTCGCCTCGATCTGGCGGACCCGCTCGCGGGTGACCCCGAACTGCCGGCCCACCTCTTCCAGCGTGCGCATCTCGCCGTCGTCCAGCCCGTACCGCAGCCGGACGACCGCCTGCTCCCGCTCGCCGAGCGACGCCAGAATCCGGTCGATGTGGCTCTTGAGCATCAGCTGTGCTACGAGTTCGGCCGGAGCTTCGTAGTCGCCGTCCTCGATCAGGTCACCGAGCTCGTTGTCAGCGGCCTCCCCAACGGGAGTGTGCAGGCTGAGCGGCTCGGACGCCAGCGTGATCAGGTCGATGACGCGGGCTTCGGCCAGGCCCGTCTCGCGGGCCAGCTCATCGATCCGCGGATCGCGGCCAAGGCGTTGCGACAGCTGGCGCTGGACACGCAGCAGCTTGTTCATCGTCTCGACGACGTGGACCGGCATCCGGATGGTGCGGCTCTGGTCGGCCAGCGCTCGGGAGATCGCCTGCCGGATCCACCACGTGGCGTACGTCGAGAACTTGTAGCCCTTGGCGTAGTCGAACTTCTCGACCGCGCGCACCAGACCGAGGTTGCCCTCCTGCACCAGGTCGAGCAGGTCGAGCCC
>JASLBX010000229.1 GCA_030146385.1 Jiangellaceae bacterium
ATCGCAGCAGTGAAACCGCGGCCAACGGACCGGCCGGCGAAGCTCTCCGGCGGGCGCTGGCCGAGACCCGCCGACACGTACCAGATGCTCGGATCGACCTCGACCACCTCGACCCGGCGGCTGAACGAGCGCTGTGTGATGCGTTGCTCGACCTGGAACTTCCCGACCTCAACGTAGACGTGCACGATGAGGTCTTCCGACGGACCCGCGGAAACCCGCTGTTCGTCGAGGAGTTGATCCGTGAGCTCAAAGCCCGTGGAGACCTGGTGCGCCGCTCGGACGGGTCCTGGGCGGGCCGTGACGGCCTCGACTGGAATCATGTTCCGGAGCGGGTCGCCGCGGTGATCGAGCAGCGGTTGGACCGTCTCGAACCAGATGAGCAGACCCTGCTCGAGGCCGCCGCAGTCGAAGGTGAGCACTTCACTCTCGAGGCCGCCGCCCGGGTGGCCGGTGTTGCGGAGCCGTTGGCGACCCGGCTGCTCGCAAAGCATCTCGACCGTACGCACGGGCTGGTGCAGGAGACCGAGACAGTTCGCCTCCGCGACAATGCACTAACCCGGTATTCGTTCCGACACGTGCTCTTTCAGCATTTCATCTATGAAGCACTGAGCGACGGTGCCCGTAAGCGGCTCCACGGCCAGCTCGCAGCAGAGCTCGAGCGGCTGCACGCCGACGATGTCGAGTCGGTGGTGCCACAGTTGGCGCATCACTACGCGATGGCCGGGGACGCTACACGTGCGGTCCCGTATCTGATCCGAGCTGGCGACCGGGCCCGGTTGTTGTGCGTCCGTGACGAGGCCATCGATCTGTACCAGCGTGCGGTGCAGTTCCTTCGTCGGCAGGGCAATCGGGAACGCCTGGCGCGAACCATGATGCGAATCGGCCTTACCCACCAGGCCGTCTTCGACCACGACCGTGCTCAGCAGGCCTTCGACGCGGCCTTCCGCCTGTGGTCAACTGGCGGGCACAGAACGCGCAGGCACTCGGAGCCCGCCGGGACGGCAACCCTACGGCTGACGTGGACTGAACCCGAGACGCTCGACCCGACCAGGGGCAGCTTCACGGTCGCCGGATCTGTGATCACTAACCTGCTCAGCGGTCTGGTGCGCTACGACGAGGGCATGAATCTGGTCCCCGATGTCGCAGAGCGCTGGGAGATCTCCGACGACGGCCGGAGCTACGTGTTCCACTTGCGGGATGACGTCGTCTGGAGCGACGGTCGGCCCGTCACCGCACACGACTTCGCGTTCACGTACATGAGGGCGCTCGACCCAGCCGCAACCGGAGCGTTCGTCGCTCCGATGTTGCTGGACCCCGTGGAGCACGCACGTGAGGTACGGGCCGGGCGGGCACCACTAGATAAGGTCGGCATCAACGCCGTTGACGACCACACCCTGGTGATCAAGCTCTCCGAGCCGGCCAGCTACTTCATTTACAACTTGGCCTATTGCGTGCTGCTCCCGGTTCCACAGCACGCCGTGAAGGAACACGGCGACGGCTGGTGCCAACCGGAAATCATGGTCTCGAACGGGCCCTTCCGCCTGACCGACTGGGAACCTGGTCGGATCATGGTGTTCGACCGCAACCCGCGCTACCACGGGTCCACCCGCGGCAACGTTGCCCGGGTGACCCTCGATCTTGCCGCGCCCACTGCAGAGTTGGAAGCACGCTACCTGGATGACCAGGTCGACGCGCTCAGTAGCGGCTGGTTCGGATCGGAAGAGGCGATCGACCGGCTTCGCCGCCGATTCCCCGTCGAACACTCCCGGCGCGACTCGTTCGTCACGGTCTTCTACTGTCTCGGCGTCGGTACGCCACCACTGGATGACCGCAGGCTTCGTCAGGCGATGGCAATGGCGGTAGACCGGACGACGCTAGTTGCGCATGGGCGGCACTGGCTGCCGTCCCCAGCGTCGGGTGGGCTGGTGCCGCCGGGCATGTCCGGTCACGTGCCCGACCTCGTGACATCGCACGATTCGCAGGCGGCCGGCGAGCTGGTCGCCGCGGTATCTGAAGACAAGGCACTGCCGGAGATCACCCTTCTCGCGCGGCAAGGCAACGAGGTAGCCGCACAGCAGCTGTGTGCCGACTGGCGTGCAATCGGCATCCCGAGCCGGGTCCAGGTATGTTCCTGGGCCGATTTCTTGACGACCTGGAGCAACGCATCAGGCCCGAAGGTCGGTGTGACGACGTGGTTTGCCGACTATCCCGACCCTGACAGCTTCCTGCGGTTCTGTGTCGAGCTTTATCTGCCCGACTGGCGCCACGACCGCTACCGAACGTTAGTGGAGCACGCGACTCGGAGCACTGACCCTGCAGATCGCCTCGTCACCTATGAAGAAGCGGAGCGGATCCTGGCTGACGAGGCGGTTATCGTCCCGCTCATGTACGAGTCGGAGCATCTGTTGCTCAAGCCGTGGGTCACCGAATATCCGTCTGTCCCAGTCAAATATCCGGGTTTCTGGAAGGATGTACTCGTCGGACCACGGTGACCGGGCCGGTCAGTTCA
>JASLBX010000255.1 GCA_030146385.1 Jiangellaceae bacterium
CGCGCCCGATGACCGGGTCGAGCTTGCCCTCGCGGGCGGCCTGGGTCAGGTTGCGGCCGAACTGGTCGAGCACCAGGGAGGTAGACGGCGCCTCGCCCTGCGGACCCGCACCGGACGTCGCGGCCTCCTTGCCGCCGGAGTACCCGGACAGCAGCTGGATGACCTGCTGGCGGACGCGGTTCAGGTCGGCGCCCAGCTTGACCAGCACCTGCGCGGCCACGCCCTCACCCTCACGGATCAGACCCAGCAGAATGTGCTCAGTACCGATGTAGTTGTGCCCCAACTGCAACGCCTCACGCAGCGACAGCTCCAGCACCTTCTTGGCCCGCGGCGTGAACGGGATATGCCCACTCGGCGCCTGCTGACCCTGGCCGATGATCTCCTCGACCTGCTGGCGCACAGCCTCCAGCGAGATACCCAGGCTCTCGAGCGCCTTAGCCGCCACGCCCTCGCCCTCGTGGATCAGACCAAGCAAAATGTGCTCGGTACCGATGTAGTTATGGTTAAGCATCCTGGCCTCTTCTTGAGCCAGGACGACGACCCGCCTCGCGCGGTCGGTGAACCTCTCGAACATCTTCTGGCGCTCCTCACCGAGCGGTCTGGGGGATTGCCCGGGGCTCTCCCGGTCCGCCCGTACTTCGCATGCTAGCCCGCCTCCATGGCCGTCGTGACCCTCGTCTCACGACCGTAACCCGTTGAGGCGACATGCGTGCACAACACTTGGATACCCCACCCTCTTCCACCTGCGCCATCCGTACGCCAGGGGCGAACGGTGGACGAGCGACGACCTGCCAAGACTACGGCCCTGAAGGGGACACGGTGTAATCGGCGCCGGCGGTTCGTACAGCCGCCGGCGCCGAGCTCTGATGAGGCAGGCCATCAGTCGTGAACCGCCTGCCACGCCGCGGCTAGCTCGCGACGGGACGCACCTCGATCGTGATCCATCCGCGGTCGACGCCGGGCCAGGTCCTGGCGATCTCATAGTCGCCTCTCTCGTGACCAAACCCTGGTTGGGTCCCTCTCATTCCAGTCCACGAACACCGGGCACCGCTAATCGACACCGAAGTCCCCACGACTCGGGTCCGCCAGGGCAAGATGGTGCGATGCCCGACTTAGTTGCGGTGATCGGAGCCGGACCCGGACTCGGTCAGGCGATCGGCCAAGCCTTCACAAAACGCGGCGCGCGCGTCGTTCTCCTCGCTCGCGATGAACGGCGCCTGAGCGAGGTCGCCGGTACGGTGGGCGCTGACTATCTGTCGGTCGACGTCACGGACGAGCCCGCACTGCGCGCGGCATTTGAGTCGATCAGGAACAGCCACGGAAATCCGACGGTACTCGTGCACAATCCGTCGATCGCGTTCGAGGCGCCGGCCACCGAAACACCGCTCGAGGTATTTATGGCCGGGTTTCGGCTGGCGGCAGGGGCTCTCCTTGTCGCAGCACAAGAGGTGGTGCCGGCTATGCGTGCGGCCGGTCGCGGCACAGTCCTGGTCACCGGCAGTGTCGCGGCCCTGACCGGTTCGACGTGGTCCGCCGCGCTGGCGGCACAGAAGGCCGCGGCCCGCAACGTTGCGCTGTCCCTGGCTGCGGAGCTAAGCCCTGCGGGCATCCGGGTCGCCACCGTCACCATCAACGGCACACTCGGCGCGCCAGGGTTCGAACCGCATCTAATTGCCGAGGCGTATGCCGACCTGGCGTCAGTGCCGGCGACCACGGACTGGCAGCCTGAGGTCCATTGGCCGAGCCACGCAACAGCGACTCCGCCGCATTGATCCTGGAATAGACAGACTCGGACGGGACGCCCCATTCGGCGCCGCCCGTCCCGGGATCAATGCGGCGTAGCTCAATGAGAGCCGGCGTTGCTACCGATTCTCGTACTTATCGATGATGTCGGCGGGAATGCGGCCGCGGTCAGAGATCTTCATGCCCTGGCTGCGTGCCCATTCGCGAATCGCGGCGGTGTCGCTCGTGCGGGCACCACCCCGACCGCCACGGCCACGGCCTCGCCGCCCACCTGCCCGGCGCGCCGACCCCACATACGGGGCAAGAGCGTCGCGCAGAGCCTTCGCATTCTTCTTCGACAGGTCTATCTCGTACGACGTGCCGTCGAGTCCGAAGCTCACTGTCTCTTCGGCTTCGCCGCCATCAAGGTCGTCGACAAGAAGGTACTGAACTTTCCTCGCCATGCGAGAACCTCCCCATATGGATGCGAGCTTTGTCGATAACACTACTACGCTATTGCGACTGGGAATGCAATTTGGGATCAAGATACGGACAATCACGAGAGACGCAACAGCATCCTCGTGTTGCCGAGTGTGTTCGGCTTGACTCGATCAAGATCCAGGAACTCGGCCACGCCTTCGTCATCCGATCGAAGCAGTTCGGCATAGACGTCGGGCGGTACGACGTTGCCCTCGACTACCTCGAAGCCGTGGCGCTTGAAGAACTCCACTTCGAAGGTCAGGCAGAACACCCGAGAGATTCCCAGCTCACGTGCCACGTCCAGCAGCGTAGAAAGCACTTCGTGGCCGATGCCGCGTCCCGCCCAGTCCGGATCAGTGGCGAGCGTTCGGACCTCGGCGAGGTCTTCCCACATCACATGCAGTCCCCCGCATCCGACGACCGAACCATCCGGCTCTTCGGCAACCCAAAACTCCTGGACGTCTTCGTACAGCGTGACCATCTCTTTGGACAAGAGAATGCGTTGCCCCGCGTAACGCTCAACGAGCCGCCGAATCGCCTTTACATCAGCCGTTCGGGCACGGCGAACTGTGGCTTTCACTCCGGCTTGACCAGCGGGTAGAGGATCGTATCCCGAACGCCTGCGTCCATCAGCAGCATCATCAACCGGTCGACGCCGATGCCCATGCCACCTGTGGGCGGCATTCCATATTCGAGGGCGCGGAGGAAGTCCTCGTCCAGGTCCATCGCCTCGGGATCGCCCTGGGCGGCACGCAGTGACTGCGCCATCAGCCGTTCCCACTGGATCACTGGATCGACCAGCTCGCTGTACGCGACACCGAGTTCGACTCCACCAACGACCAGGTCCCATGCCTCGGTCAGCCGCGCATCGTCACGGTGTGGGCGAGCGAGCGGACGGACGGCCTCGGGATAGTCGCATACGAACGTGGGGCGCAGCAGAGTGTGCTCGACCAGCTTTTCGAACAGCTCGAGGACTATTTCGCCGTGCCCCCATTCGGGCGCGAGTTCGACCTCGTGTTCGGCGGCAATCTGGCGCAGGTCGTCGGCGTCGGTGTCGATAGTGATCGTCTCGCCGACGGCTTCCGTTACGGCCTCGTGCAATGTGACTCGGTTCCAGGGCTGCTCAAGGTCAATCTTGCCGCCGTGGCGGTCGGGTACGACCGTACGATCAATCGCGCGGGCCGCATTAAGCACGAGTTCGCGGCACAGTTCGGCCATGCCGTCGTAATCGCTGAACGCCTCGTAGAGCTCCAGCATGCTGAATTCGGGACTGTGGGTGGAGTCCGCGCCTTCGTTACGGAAGACCCGGCCGATCTCGTACACCCGATCGATACCCCCGACGATCGACCGCTTCAGGTGCAATTCCAGCGCGATGCGAAGCGTCATCTGCAGGTCGAAAGCGTTGAAGTGGGTCACGAACGGGCGTGCCGCTGCACCGCCGTGCGACAACTGCAGCACCGGCGTCTCGACTTCGACATATCCCCGCTCGTCCAGTGTCGAACGCAATGCGCGAACCACGGCGGCACGATTTCGCACCATCTGGCGAGCGTCCGGGTTCACAATCAGATCGACGTACCGCTGGCGAACACGAGTCTCTTCGTTAAGCGCCTTGTGCGCTACAGGAAGCGGCCGCAGAGCTTTCGACACGAGCGTCCAGGAATCGGCCATTACAGAGAGCTCGCCTCGCTTGCTCGCGACGACTTCGCCCTCGACGCCGACGTGGTCGCCGATGTCGACGAGGTGTTTCCAGTCCGCCAGCGCGTCCTCGCCTACCCGGTCAAGCGAAAGCATTGCCTGCAACTCGGTACCGTCTCCGGCGCGGAGCCGCGCGAAACACAGCTTGCCTGTGTTGCGAATAAAGATCAACCGGCCGGCGACCGCGGCGTGCTGGCCGGTGGCCGCGCCCGGCTCGAGCCCTTCGAATTCGGCACGCAACTCGGCAAGGCTATGCGTGCGGTGGAAGCCACGTGGATATGGCGCGACGCCGCGCTCGAGAAGTTCGGCGCGCTTCTCGCGGCGGACACGCATCTGCTCTGGCAGTTCGTCCGTCTCGGGAAGGAAAGTCGCTGGCTCATCCACGAGGGACAAGCCTAACGATCCTCGCGGCGAGTGCTGTACTGCATTGCCGCTGCGACCGGACAGTGACCCGGCCAATCCGTTGCCGATGGCCGTAAAGCCTGTCACATTGGAATGACGGAGGTGACTCCCATGGGTGAGGTACAGGTCGCCGACCGGGGCTCGCGCGAGATCGTCGTCTTCTTGAGCGGCGATGTGGACGGTCCCATGACCGACGAATTGCATGCGGCGGTCGACGAGGTTGCCCGCCTGGAGCGGTTGAGCGGGCTCGACCACGCGGTGGTGGACATGCACAACGTCACATCACTGGGACCGGCCGGCATCGCGTTCCTAAGAGAGCTGCAGGTCCGCGGTGAGCGCGCCGGGTTCGAGGTCTCGTTCTCGCATGTGAGCAGCACCGCCCACCGCGCGCTCGAAGCGGCGGGCTGGTCGTTCGTGGAAGCGAGCCCCCAATTTCCCGAGTGATCATGTCGGTCGAGAGGGTCATATCCCCTCCGAACCGACATGATCATGGAGATCAGCTGGGGTGGAGCTCACGGAACCCGTCCCGCCAGCTCGGGTAGGACGGCGCCCATCCCAGCTCGGCCCTGGCCTTGGCGTTCGACGAGCC
>JASLBX010000256.1 GCA_030146385.1 Jiangellaceae bacterium
GTACATCCCGACCAACGTCATCTCGATCACCGACGGCCAGTGCTTCCTCGAGACCGACCTGTTCAACTCGGGCATTCGGCCGGCGATCAACGTCGGTATCTCGGTGTCCCGAGTCGGTGGCGCTGCGCAGATCAAGGCGATCAGGCAGGTATCGGGAACGCTGCGGCTCGACCTGGCCCAGTACAACGAGCTGGCGGCATTCGCCGCGTTCGCCTCTGACCTCGACCCCGCCAGCCGGGCGCAGCTGGATCGCGGTGTGCGCATGGTCGAGCTGCTCAAGCAGCCGCAGGCATCCCCGATGCCGGTCGCCCAGCAGGTCGCCTCGATCTGGGCCGGGACGACAGGAGAGCTGGACGAGGTACCGATCGAGGACGTCCGCCGCTTCGAGGCCGAGTTCCTGGACTTCCTCCGCCGCGAGCACCAGGACGTGCTCGACTCAATCACCGAGTCTGGCAAGCTGTCCGAGGACGACGAGGCCAAGCTCAAGGACGCCATCGGCGCGTTCAAGCAGCAGTTCGTCACCGCAGCTGGCCACCCACTAGTGAAGGACGAGCCGGTCGCGCCGCTGGCTGAGGACGAAGAAGAGGAGACGGCCATCCGCGTCCGCAAGCAGACGCAGGAGGCGATCCGCGAGAAGGCCCGTCCGGACGCAGGAGAGTGATCATGCTGACGTCACCGGCGACGGCACCGGAGAGGAGGGGGCCGCATGGGCGCACAGCTGCGTGAGCTACGCCGGCGGATCCGCTCCGTCGAGTCCACCAAGAAGATCACCCGGGCGCAGGAACTGATCGCCGCGTCGCGGATCATCAAGGCCCAGCAGCGCGCGGAGGCCGCCCGGCCGTACACCCAGACGCTGATCCGTGCGTTGGAGGCCGCTGCGGAGAAGTCCCGGCTCGACCACCCGCTGTTCGAGGCGGCCGGGGAGCCGCGTCGCTCTGCGGTTCTGGTGGTGACGTCCGATCGAGGCTTCGCGGGGGCCTACACGTCCAACGTGATCCGTCAGGCTGAGGCGCTGACCGGCCTGCTCACCGAGCAAGGCCAGGAGGTCGTGCCGTTCGTCGTCGGCAACAAGGGCGTGGTGTGGCACCGGTTCCGCGAGCGGGCGATGGGCGGCGAGTACGTTGGATTCAGCGGGACTCCGGGCTATTCGGACGCTCGCCAGATCGCGGATGACCTGCTCGCCGCCATGGACAAGCCCACGGAGGAGGGCGGCGTCGACGAGATCCATGTGGTCTGGACGCACTTCGTGAGCATGGTGCGCCAGGAGGTTCGGGCCCGGCGGCTGTTCCCGATCGTGGTCGAATACGTGCCGGAGCCGGTGCACGAGGTCGAGACGGCCGGCGGCGCCGAAGGCACCGAGACGTCGGCTCCGTCCCGTGCGGAGACACCCGAGCCGGCCGAAGGCCCGATGCCGCTCTACGAGTTCGAGCCCTCCGCCGAGGAGGTGCTGGACGCTCTTCTGCCGCAGTACGCCGGTAACCTCGTGTATACGACGTTGCTCGACGCCGCGGCCGCGGAGTGGGCGGCCCGGCGGCGCGCGATGAAGTCGGCGACCGACAATGCCGGCGAACTGCAGCAGGCCCTGACCCGGGAGGCCAACCAGGCCCGACAGGCAGAGATCACCCAGGAGATCAGCGAGATCGTCGGTGGCGCCAACGCACTGGCTGCCGCCGCAGCGGAGTAAATGAGGACCCATGACCACCACAGCTGAGACCACGCCCGCGGAGCAGGAGAAGGCTGCCGCCACCGGACGAATCGCCCGGGTGACCGGTGCGGTCGTCGACGCCGAGTTCGCCGTCGACGAAATGCCCGCCATCTACAACGCCCTCGAGGTCGACATCCACCTGGCCGAGGAGGCCGGCGGTGACCGCGTCCTGACCCTCGAGGTCGAGCAGCACATCGGCGACGGCCTGGTGCGCACCATCGCACTGCAGCCGACTGACGGCCTGGTGCGCGGGGCGACCGTACGCAACACCGGCGGGCCGATCACCGTGCCCGTCGGCGACGGTGTGAAGGGTCACGTGTTCAACGTGCTCGGCAAGCCGCTCGACGTCGACGAGTCCGAGATCAAGGCCGACGAGCGCTGGCCGATCCACCGCAAGCCGCCGGCGTTCGACCAGCTCGAGGGCAGCACCCAGATGCTGGAGACCGGCATCAAGGTCCTCGACCTGCTGACGCCGTACATTCAGGGCGGCAAGGTCGCCCTGTTCGGCGGTGCCGGAGTGGGCAAGACCGTGCTGATCCAGGAGATGATCCGCCGGGTCGCCCACAACTTCGGTGGTACGTCGGTGTTCGCGGGCGTCGGCGAGCGGACCCGTGAGGGCAACGACCTGTGGGTCGAGCTGAAGGAGGCGGACGTCCTCAAGGACACCGCGCTGGTGTTCGGCCAGATGGACGAGCCGCC
This sequence comes from Jiangellaceae bacterium, assembly GCA_030146385.1. Lineage (GTDB taxonomy): Bacteria > Actinomycetota > Actinomycetes > Jiangellales > Jiangellaceae > JASLBX01. Next base: position 2,405 of record JASLBX010000256.1, read on the forward strand.
GGGCGTCCGCATGCGCGTCGGCCTGTCCGCGCTGACCATGGCCGAGTACTTCCGCGACGTCCAGAACCAGGACGTGCTGCTGTTCATCGACAACATCTTCCGGTTCAGCCAGGCCGGCTCGGAGGTCTCGACGCTGCTCGGCCGCATGCCGTCCGCGGTGGGTTACCAGCCGACGCTGGCCGACGAGATGGGTGAGCTGCAGGAGCGCATCACCTCGGTGCGCGGCCACTCGATCACCTCGATGCAGGCCATCTACGTGCCGGCGGACGACATCACCGACCCGGCGCCGCACAACGCGTTCGCGCACCTGGACGCCCGGACGGTGCTCTCGCGGCCGATCACCCAGCTGGGCATCTACCCGGCGGTGGACCCACTCGACTCGTCCAGCCGGATCCTCGACCCTGCCTACGTGGGTGAGGAGCACTACCGGATCGCGACGACCGTCAAGGAGATCCTGCAGAAGTACAAGGACCTTCAGGACATCATCGCCATCCTCGGTATCGACGAGCTGTCCGAAGAGGACAAGGTCACGGTCAACCGGGCGCGGCGGATCCAGCGGTTCCTGTCGCAGAATATGTACGCCGCCGAAGCGTTCACCGGCCAGCCGGGCGACTTCGTCCCGCTGTCCGAGACGCTCGAGTCGTTCGACGCGATCTGCAAGGGCGAGTACGACCACCTGCCCGAGCAGGCGTTCGCCTACGTAGGCAATGTCGAGGACGCGGAGAAGAAGGCCGCCAAGCTCGCCTCCTGACCCGCTGCCGGTTGATCACGTTCAGCAGGCGTATGGGTGCCGTACCAGGCGCACGCGCCTGTTGGAGTGCCGGCAGGACTGCCGCACCACCCATAGCCATGCCGAACGTGATCGAACGGCAGCCGGGGGCCAAACAGGGGCACACCCGGTAATGCGGGCGCCGATTGTGGCGGGCCTCGGTCGTTCCTCAAAGCCGGACAGGTAGAGTGGCGCACTAACCGTTCAAGGAGTAAAGAGTTGCCTGGGGAGCTGAACGTCGAGCTGGTCGCGCCCGATCGCAGGGTCTGGTCCGGCACCGCGAACATGATCGTGGCACGGACGACCGAGGGCGAAATCGGCATTTTGCCGGGTCACGAACCCGTCCTCGGCTTGCTCGTGACCGGACAGGTCACCGTCCGGACGACCGACGGCGAAACCGTGCTGGCCGCCGTCCATGGTGGCTTCTTGTCCGTATCCGACGACACGGTGTCGATTCTCGCCGAGATCGCCGAACTGGCCGACGAGATCGACGTGGCCCGAGCCGAGGAGGCGCTTCAACGTGCCCAAGAAGGGGACGCTGACGAAGAGCGACGCCGGGCGGAAACGCGGCTGCGCGTCGCCGGAGCACGCTAGCGAGCCTAGGGGACGGCGCGACGATGACGGTGATGGAATGGGTCGCTGTCATCCTTGC
>JASLBX010000216.1 GCA_030146385.1 Jiangellaceae bacterium
TGAGACTGCGCCACGAGGTCGCCGTTGGCGTCGTAGACCTCGGCCTCCTCGTCGAACCACTCGTCACGCAGCAACCGTCCGCGCAGGTGGACCGTGAGCCAACCGGCGGCCGGAAGCGCCCGCGTCAGCAGCGACAGCTGGACGGTGGGCGCCCAGCCCAGGCGGCCCAAGCCGAACACCGTCGGTGGCAACGCATCAATGGCAAGGGCGAGGACGAGCGGGTTGGGCTGTGTGCCGTCCATCAGGCGCAGGTGGCCGCGCATCGCGAGCGAGCCGGCGGGCCGTCCGGAGAACCAGCCGAGCGTCTGCGGGTCGAGCCGGAGGTCGACGTGCTCAAGCAGGCCGACATGCGTGCCGTCGGGCAGGTCGACGCGGGCGTGTACACAATCGTCCAGCTCGGCGACCGGTTCTGGGTTCGGCCCGCTCCACTCGGGCACCGACCGGGGGTCCAGCTCACCGGTGGTGGCCGTCACGTGCATCAGGGGCGTGTCGTCCTGGATCAACGTGGCATGGAGTGTCCCGGTGGTCCGGCCCACGCGCAGCGTCTCGACCTTGATCGCGGCCGGCCCGGCCCTTGGCGGCATGAGGAAGTGGGCGCTTGTGGCCACCGGATGCGGCTGGCTCGACTCGGCGAGCACGGCCCGCATCACCAGGGCCAGCATGTAGCCGCCGTTGGGCACCTCGCCGACCGACCAGCTTCCGTCGATCTCGGTGGCGTAGTTGCCGGGCGCGATCTGACGGACGGCGGTCGCGTCACTGAAGTCACCCACGGTGCGCCACCCTAGCCATTTGAAGTGATCAACGGGAGGGTTGGGGTGGAGCGCTGGCCGTCGTCCCCTGGCAGTCACGTGGCCGCAACCCGACCCAGGCGATCGCGGCCCCGGCCAGGCAGCTCGCGGCCGCGATACGGAGGGCGACGGACACGCCGTCAAGGAGCGGTTCCGGGTCCATCGCGCCGGTCGCGGACAGTCCGGCCGCGGCGGGCAGGACTGCCACAGCGAGCAAACCGGCGACTCGCGCGACGGCGTTGTTGATGCCTGACGAGACCCCCTGCCGATCCAGCGGAACGTCCGTCAGCGCCGTGGTTGTCACTGGCGCGACCACCAGCACCAGCCCGGCGGCAAAGACCAGCACGCCGGGCAGTACGCCGGTGATGTATGACGTGCCGATGTCGATGGTGGACAACAGCACGAGACCCGCGGCGGTCAGGACTCCTCCCGTCACGAGCAGCGGACGCGCTCCCAGGCGGGGCAGGACGGCGCCTACCCGCGCGGAGAACGCCAGTAGCACCAAGGTGATGGGGACGGTGGCCGCTCCGGCTGCCAATGCCGAGTAGCCGAGGCCACGCTGCAACGCCAGCGAGACGAGGAAGCTCATGCCTGTCAACGCGGCGTAGACGACCATCGTGAACAGGTTGGCCACGGTGAACGTCCGGATCCGGAAGAGCTCCGGCGGCACCATTGGGGCCGCGCGCCGCCGCTCGTACGCCACAAACGTGCCGAGAAGCGCCACGCCGGCCGCGACGGTGGCCGCCACTGCCGTTGTGGACAGCCGCTCTACCTCGATCAGGGGGGCGACGACGAGTGCCAGACCGGCGATCGTCAGCCCGGCGCCGGGAAAGTCGACGCGCGTTGCTATCGCCCGGCGGCTGAGGCCCCGCCCGGCGCCCTGGTCGTGAGGCACCGCCGTCCGGCTGATGACCAGCGCGGCCGCGAGCAGCGGTAGGTTCAGCAGAAAGATCCATCGCCACGACGCAACGTCGATCAACCAGCCGCCGACGAACGGCCCGACGGCTGTCGCTATGCCCGACAGGCCGGACCAGGCGCCGATGGCGCGACCCCGGTCGCCGGGCCGGAACGTACTCGACAGGATGGCCAGGCTCGCGGGCGTGAGCAGCGCCGCGAACACCCCTTGCAGCCCACGGAACGCGATCAGCGCGCCGGGGCTCCACGCGACCGCACACAGCAACGACGCGGCGGCGAATCCCCACATGCCGATGGTGAAGATCCGGCGGCGCCCGAGCAGGTCGCCGAGCGCGCCCCCGACCAGCACGAGAGATCCGAGCGCCAGGAGGTAGGTGTTGACGACCCACTGCAGGGCGGACAGCTCAGCCTGGAGGTCGGTGCCGATTCGTGGCACGGCGATGTTAATGATCGTCGAGTCGAGAAACGCCACGCCGGATGCGAGCGTGGTCGCCGCGACGACCAGCCGGCCCTGCCGGCTGGTGAACTCCAGTGCCTGCACCCGTACAGCCCCCGTGGGATCGTTGCGAAGCCCGGTCAACTGGTAGTTGCCAGCCGCCATTCCCATTCCGTCCGTAGCCCAGGTTCCCATCACGGTCCGACAGGTGCACGGCCGTTTCCCGGTACCTGGACGGCCTGGTACTTGTGCGTACCAGCCAACACCGCCGCGACCTGCTTGTGCTTAGGCCTGACGGCGTTACTCCGGCCATACTCTGTACCGTGAACGTCAACAACCTGAAGCGGTCGGCATGCCGGCCGTAGACGCTCAACCCGGTCACCCACCCCTAGTGCGCCGGCGTTGAGTACCAGCGGCGGTACGACGGCCTAGCAGCGGAGACCCCGCAGGGCCGCACGACGTGAAGGAGACGCGATGACCGTCGAAACACCCGAGACGGCGGCCGGACCGCCCCCCGGCAGTGACCACTCGCTGGTGCAGCTGCTTACTCCGGAAGGTGTGCGGGTCCCCAACGACGAGTACGACCCCCTGATCGCTGACATCACCGATGATGACATCCGGGGCTTCTACCGTGACCTGGTGCTCTCCCGCAGGGTGGACACCGAGGCCGTCGCTCTCCAGCGGCACGGCGAGCTGGGTTTGTGGGCATCGATGCTGGGCCAGGAGGCTGCGCAGGTGGGCTCGGCGCGGGCGCTGCGTCCCCAGGATCACGTATTCCCCACGTACCGCGAGCACGGTGTCGCCTGGTGCCGTGGCGTCGACCCGGCCTCGTTGTTGGGCTTGTTCCGCGGCGTCGACCAGGGCAGCTGGGATCCGCGCGACAACAATTTCCACCTCTACACGATCGTTGTAGGCGCCCAGACCCTGCATGCCACGGGCTATGCCATGGGAGTGCAGCGCGATGGAGTCGTCGGCACCGGTGACCCGGACCGCGACACTGCGGTGATCGCCTATTTCGGCGACGGTGCCAGCAGCCAGGGCGACGTCAACGAGTCATTCATCTGGGCCGGCGTATTTAACGCGCCGGTCGTGTTCTTCTGCCAGAACAACCAGTGGGCGATCTCCGAGCCGCTTGAGCGGCAAAGCCGGGTCCCCCTCTACAAGCGCGCCGGCGGATTCGGATTCCCGGGCATTCGTGTGGACGGCAATGACGTGCTGGCCTGCCTCGCGGTGACCCGGCAGGCGCTGCAGCGAGCGCGGGACGGTGAGGGCCCGACGATGATCGAGGCGTTCACCTACCGAATGGGCGCGCACACCACCACCGATGACCCCACCCGCTACCGGTCGGCATCCGAGCTCGAGCACTGGAAGCTGAAAGACCCGGTCGAGCGGGTGAAGGCGTACCTGACCCGGTCGGGCGTCGCCGATCAGGACCTCTTTTCTTCGCTCGACGCCGAGGCGGAGGAGCTCGCTGAGCACCTGCGGAAGGCGTGCCGCGAGATGCCGGACCCCGCCCCCACATCGATCTTCGAACACGTCTACGTAGAGCCGACTCCGGCCCTCGTCGCGCAGCGCGACGAAATGGCCGCCTACCTGGAGTCGTTCGCTGACGAGGAGGCGCGATGACCACCACGATGCCTCTCGGGAAGGCTCTCAACGCCGGGCTGCGCCGGGCGATGGAGGCGAACGACAAGGTCCTGGTCATGGGCGAGGACGTCGGCAAGCTCGGCGGCGTCTTCCGCATCACGGACGGCCTGCAGAAGGACTTCGGCGAGG
>JASLBX010000274.1 GCA_030146385.1 Jiangellaceae bacterium
GGTCGAGTCTGCCGAGGTCGTTCTCGAATCGCACGGCCAGACCTTCCAGACGAGCACAGAAGAGGACGGCTTCTACCGCATCTCGCGCGTGCCATTCGGCGGAAAGGGCACGCTCGTGGTGAGCAAGGACCTACACCTGACGTCCACCGGAACGGCGGCAGTCCGTCGTGGCGACACCCTCCGGCGCGACGTCACGCTGATCACGACCGTGGTCGAGGGCACCATTCAGGGGGCGGTCCTGGACGAGCGGGCACAGCCGTTGGACGGTGTCTCCGTGTCGGTGCTCGCCGGTGGCGACCTCGTCGCTACCGCGACGTCCGAGCCCGACGGGGCGTTCACTATCGCCGGCCTTCCACCGGGCAGCGACTATGCCGTCGAGGCAGCGGCCGACGGTCGTCACCCAGACCAGCGCACAGGGGTCTCCGTCACCCCGGGCCAGGTCACCGACATCGGTGCGCTGATCCTGGCCGCAGAGGGCCTCGAGATCGCGCAGGAGCACACCTTCGACGAGTTGCCGCTCGGGCCGCTGGCGGACGGAACGGACGGCTGGCGCGTGACAACGGGGAGTGGGAACTACGTGGACGTGGTGGCGGTGCCGAGTGACACGGACCATGGCGTGAAGCTGACCCGTGCGTCCAACACCGGTGGCACGCCGGGCACGAACATCACGCTGCCCTTCTCCGAGCCGCTCGCCGGGCTGCTCACCATCGAGGCTTCGGTTATGCGTGACGACCCCTACGTCTCGGGCAATCACTGGTTCGGCCTGCCGTACGTCTATAACACCGCCGGCGCGCCCGCCCTCACCGTCGCCTTCGACAAGGGCAACCTCATCGCCTACAACGGCTCGAGCTCGTCGGTGCTCGGTCAATACGAGCTGGGGCGGTGGTACCAGATCCGGCTTGTGGTCGACACCGTCAACCAGCGGTTCGACCTCATCATCGATGGCGAGACGGTGATCCACGACGGCGAGTTCCGCACCGCGATGCCCGCCATCGGGTCGATGGCGTTCTACGCCAACAGCTCGAACTACGGGTCTGCGCACGTCAACGACATGCGAATCGCCTACGGGCGAGGCTGACCGCCACACCAGGGCAACGGGATCGAAGAGGATCGCATGAGTTTTGTCGGCGAGCTGCAGCGGCTGCGCGGCGGTGGCGCCCGCGCTGCGCGCAAACGCAACAACAAGGCTGCGGTCATCTTCCTGTTGCCCTGGTTCCTCGGTCTGTTCGTCTTCACCGCGGGTCCGATCGCTGCGTCGTTCGCGCTCGGGTTCACGGACTACAACCTGCTCCGGGCACCCACGTTCAACGGCTTCGAGAACTTCACTCGCATGGTCAGCGACAGCCGGCTCCACCAGGCGCTCGGCGTGACGTTTCGATATGTCGCGATCTCGGTGCCACTGCAGCTGGCATGCGCGCTCGGGCTTGCCTTGCTGCTGGACCGTGGGCTGCGCGGCCTCGCCTTCTACCGCTCGATGTTCTACCTGCCATCTCTACTCGGATCGAGCGTCGCTATCGCAGTCTTGTGGCGGCAGATCTTTGGCGCCGACGGCCTGGTCAATCAGCTGCTCGCATTGGTCGGAGTCGAGGGTCGGGGTTGGATATCCGACCCCGACACGGCCTTGTCGACACTGATCGTGCTCAACGTGTGGACATTCGGTGCTCCGATGATCATCTTCTTGGCTGGGCTGCGTCAGATTCCGGTCATGTATTACGAAGCCGCCGCTACTGACGGCGCCGGGCGGTGGACCCAACTCTGGCGAATCACGATTCCGCTGCTCTCGCCGATCATCTTCTTCAACCTGGTCCTCCAGATTATCCACGCCTTCCAGGCCTTTACTCAGGCGTTCGTGGTCTCAGGAGGCAGGGGCGGGCCGTCCGACTCCACGCTCTTCTACACGCTGTACCTGTACCAGCGGGGTTTCAACAACTTCGATATGGGCTACGCCGCCGGATTGGCCTGGCTGCTGCTACTGATCATTGCCGCCTTCACCGTTCTGAACTTCTGGGCGGCCAAGTACTGGGTCTTCTACGATGACTGAGCTCAACGACCGCACCACGCCGCCGACGACCCTGCCGACGGCGGGCGAGGCCGGCGCCAAGACCCGTCAGGGCACCGAACCAGACCAGTTTCGGGTGCTCTCGGCGGGCCGCCTCGTGCGCACGAGCGCCAAGCATCTCGGGCTCATCCTGCTGGCGCTGGTGATGCTGTATCCGGTGCTGTGGATGGTCGTGAGCTCGCTGCGGCCCAATAATGAGATCTTCCGGCAGCCAGGCCTCGTGCTCGACAGCCTGCACACCGAGAACTACGCGGAGGGCTGGGATGCACTGGCTGCCCCGTTCGGGCACTACCTGATCAACTCAGCGATCGTCGTCCTCGGTTGCATCATCGGGAATCTGATCTCCTGCTCGATGGCGGCGTACGCGTTCGCCCGGCTGGACTTCACTGCCAAGCGCCTGTGGTTCGCGATCATGCTTGGCACGATCATGCTCCCGATCCACGTGATCATCGTTCCGCAGTACATCTTGTTCTCCCAGCTCGGCTGGGTGAACACGTTCCTGCCGCTGATCGTGCCGAAATTGCTCGCCACGGATGCCTTCTTCGTCTTTTTGATGGTGCAGTTCATCCGTACTCTGCCCAGGGAATTGGACGAGGCAGCCACGATTGATGGCTGCGGCCACGGAAGGATCTTCC
>JASLBX010000280.1 GCA_030146385.1 Jiangellaceae bacterium
CAAGATGAGCGCGGGCGACCTCAATGGGGTTGGATCCGTCGAACGGACGCCGCCCGGCAAGGCACTCGTACAGCACGACGCCGAGGGTGTAGACATCGCTCGCCGGGGTGGCCTTCTGACCGCGAACCTGTTCCGGCGACAGGTACGCGGGCGTTCCGATCACGTGCCCGGACATGGTGAGCGTCGCGGCCGAGTCTGACCGTGCGATACCGAAATCGGTCACCTTGACCGAGCCGTCCGGTGTGACCAGGAGATTGCGCGGCGTGAGGTCGCGGTGAACGACGCCGAAGCGGTGCGCGGCGTGCGCGGCGTCGGCCACCTGGGCGATGATCGCGGCGGCACGCTGAGGGTCGAGCGCCCCCTCGCGGGACAGCAGGTCGGTCAGCGGCTCGCCGGGGACGAACTCCTGCACCATCCACGGCGGTTCACTGCCACGGTCGTCGACGTTGATGTCATGGACCTTGGCGATGCCGGGATGATCAAGCCTGGCACCGAGCCTGGCCTCAATTTTGAAGCGCTCGATGGCAACCGGGTCGCCCACGTGCGCCGGGCGGAGGACCTTGACGGCGACGGGACGATCCATGCGGATGTCCGAGGCCTCCCAGACCTCGCCCATGGATCCGCCGCCTATCCAGCGGACCAGCTTGTACCGGCCAGCGAGCAGCTGACCGGTAGACGTCAGCGTCGTCACGATCCCAGCACCGCCTCCATTACGGCCTTTGCGACCGGCGCAGCCAGACGGCCGCCCGCGATGTCGTCGCGCGCGGTGTCTGGTGCCTCTTCAATAACCACGGCTACCGCCACCTGTGGGTTGTCAGCCGGCGCGAAAGAAGTGAACCAGGCGTATGGCGGGTCGTCCCGGCCGCTCTGGGCGGTGCCGGTCTTGCCGGCCACCTGGACGCCGTCCATCTGGGCGGGAGTTCCGGTGCCGTTCTCCACGACCTCGACCATCATCTGGGTCAACTGGCGTGCGGTCTCGGCGGACACGGCCTGGGAGATAACCTCAGGTTCGGTGACTTCCAGGACGCGGACCAGATCAGGGCCGCGTAGCTCGTCGACCAGGTAGGGGTTCATCAGCTGGCCGCGGTTGGCAATGGCTGCGGACACCATGGCGATCTGCAGCGGGTTCGCGCGGACCTCGAACTGCCCGATCGCCGACTGGGCCAGCTGGGGAGCATCCGGCTCGGTCGGGAAGCTGCTCGGCGCCGATCGGATGTCACCGTTGGCCAGCGGGATGTTGTTGAACCCGAACTTCTCCGCCTGCTCGAGCATCACGTCCACGCCCAGCTCGTTTCCGAGCCAGGCGTATGCCGAGTTACAGGAGATCCTGAGCGCGTTGGTGATCGTCGTCTCGTCATTCGGGCCGCATGCTTGCCCGTTGTGGTTGGGGATCGTCCGCGTTGACTGGGGCAGGTCGTACTCGGCCGGGCCGGGAATCTCGTCGCCCGGCTCGAAGCCGTTCTCCAGCGCCGCCGCAGACGTCACCAGCTTGAACACCGAGCCCGGCGGCAGGATCTCGGCAGCCGCCCGGTTGCCCGCCGGGTTGTCCTCGTCCTCGGTAAGGGCCGCCCAGGCCTCCTCCTGGGTCGGGATGTCGTGGCTGGCCAGCGGGTTGGGGTCGTACGACGGCTTGCTGACCATGGCCAGGATGGCGCCGGTGGACGGCTCGATGGCCACGACTGCGCCCTTGTTGTCGCCCAGTGCATCCCAGGCCGCCTCCTGCGCAGCCGGGTTGATGGTCAGCGAGACACCGCCTCCGCGGGGCTGTTCGCCGGTGACCATGTCGATGAGGCGGCGGAAGAACCAGCGGTCGGCGCTGCCGGACAGGACGTCGTTCTGGGTCCGCTCGATCCCCTCGCGGCCATAGAAGAAGGAGTAATAGCCGGTGAGGTGGGCGTACAGCTCAGGCTCCGGATACTCGCGCAGGTAACCGAGCTCTCCCTCGACCGGCGTCGACTCCGCGATGGCCACCGGGGGCTCGCCGATCAGGATCGGACCCCGCTCGCGCGAGTACTCGTCAATCAGAACCCGGCGGTTGCCCTCGCGTTCGTTCAGCTCGTTGGACTGGAAGCCCTGCACGAACGTCGCGTTGGCGAGCAACGCCAAGCACAGCAGCAGGCAGCCTGCGGCCACCTTGCGGATCGGCGAGTTCACGTCAGCTTCACCACCTGCGTCGCGGCATCGTCCACGGTTGGTGGTGGCGCCGTCGGCGCCGGACGGCGGGCCGCGTCCGAAAGGCGGACGAGCAGACCGACCAGGACCCAGTTCATCACCAGGGACGACCCGCCCAGGGACAGGAACGGCGTGGTCAACCCGGTTAGCGGGATCAGCTTCGTCACGCCGCCGACGACGATGAACACCTGGAGCATCAGCCCGGCGGCCAGGCCCATGGCCAGCAGCTTGCCGAACGGGTCGCGCAGCACCAGTGCCGCTTTCAGCCCGCGCGAGACGAGAATGGCGTACAGCACGATGATCGCCATCAACCCGGTGAGGCCCAGTTCCTCACCGAGAGCGGCGGCGATGAAGTCACTCTCGGCGAACGGGATGAGATCGGGACGTCCCTGGCCGAGCCCGGTACCGGTGAGCCCGCCGTACGCGAGGCCGTACAGCGACTGGACGATCTGCCCGAACCGGTCCGTATCCGAGAACGGGTCCAGCCAGGCCGTGAACCTGGCCTCGACGTGCGAGAACATCGCCCGCGCGGCGAATCCGCCGATGGCGGCGAGGACAAGCCCGAGCACGATCCACGAGATGCGCTCGGTCGCCACATAGATCATCAGCACGAAGATGCCGAAGATCAGCAGGGACGGACCGAGGTCGTTCTGGACTGCCAAAATGCCGAGGGCGGCGAGCCACATCACCAGGATCGGCCCGAGGTCGCGGGCTCGAGGCAGGTCGACGCCGAGCACCCGGCGGCCGGCCAGGGCCAGTGCGTCCTTGGTGCGGACGAGGTAACCGGCGAAGGCCACGATCAGCACGATCTTGGCCGCCTCGCCCGGCTGGAACGTCATCGAGCCGATCTGGATCCAGATCCGCGCGCCGCGCACCTCGTGTCCGATCAGCGGCAGCATCGGCAGCATCAACAGGGCGATGCCGAGCAACCCCGCGGTGAACGTGTAGCGGGACAGAATCCGGTGGTCGCGCACCAGCAGCACTACCGCGACGAATCCGAGGACGCCGACGACCATCCAGGTGAGCTGGGTGGCGGCCCACGTTTCACCCTCCGCGAGGTCCAGGCGGTGGATCATCGCCAGGCCCAGCCCGTTGAGGGTGACGACGATGGGCAGGATCAGCGGGTCGGCATATGCCGCGGACCGGCGGATGACTATGTGCGCGATCCCCGTGAGGATCAGCAGTCCCGTCATGTACGCCACGGCGTTCGCCGGCACGGTGCCGTTCGCGCCGAGGTCGACCGAGACATAGGCCGCCGTCGCGATCGCGATCGCGAAGATCAGCAGGGCTAGTTCGGTGCCTCGCCCGCGCCGTGGAACCAGGGTGCCGTCTCCGCTCACGAGTCCTCCGGGCATTCCAGGCCGGGGAATCCGGGCGGGGCGGGCGATGGTGTTGGCGTCGGGGTAGGCGTGGTCTGGGTGACCTGCGGTGCGGTGGAGGATGGATCCCGGACGGTGTGGGCCGCGCACGCCTTGCTGCGCAGGTTCTCAACGATGCCCTCGGCCTCGGTGTAGTTGTCGGCCGTGATGGTGTTGGCGACCTGCTCCCGGTACACGTCCGGCAGCGACCCCACCGGCAGACCTTCGATCGGTTCGTGCGCTCGCGACAATGTGATCGGGCCGATCTCCTGACTGACCCCCTGGAAGATTGCGACCTGGCCGGACAGCTCTCCGACGTAGTACTGGTTGCGGAGCCAGTCGTCAGCCACCCTCGCACCCACCCAGACCAGGCCCGCCAGGACCAGCACGATGGCCAGCCGGCGGAGCCACCGGAACCGACGCGGAGGCTGCGGCGCATACCGGAGTTCTTCCGGGTCTGCCTCCGGTTCGGTGCCCGCCGCTCCGGAGGAGCCCAGCAGGCTGCGCACGGCTGCGGACGGCCTGCGCCGCCCGGATCGTGGGGGTGGATCCTCATCGCCTGAGGCGGCGCCGACCAGGTACGCCTCAACCGTGTCGTCCGCCGACGGCGGGTTCGCGGTCTCGATGACGTCCGCCACCACCACGGTGACGTTGTCAGGCGCCCCGCTGCGAAGCGCCAGCTCGACGAGTGCGTCGGCGGCCTGGCCGAGATCCCGATGGGTGATCAACGTGTCGCGCATCGTCTCGCTGCTGACCAC
>JASLBX010000326.1 GCA_030146385.1 Jiangellaceae bacterium
CAGCAACGTCGACACCGACCAGATCATCCCCGCGGTCTACCTCAAGCGGGTGACCCGCACCGGCTTCGAGGACGGCCTGTTCGCGGCCTGGCGGTCGGACGAGACGTTCGTGCTCAACCAGCCCGCGTTTCGCTCCGGGTCGGTTCTGGTGGCGGGGCCCGACTTCGGCACCGGGTCGTCGCGCGAGCACGCGGTCTGGGCGCTGAAGGACTACGGCTTCCGGGCCGTGCTCTCGTCGCGGTTCGCCGACATCTTCCGCGGCAACTCGGGCAAGCAGGGACTGCTTACCGGAGAGCTGTCACAGGACGACATCGAGCTGATCTGGAAGGTGCTCGAGAACGTGCCGGGCACGGAGGTCACCGTGGACCTGGTCGCGCGCGAGGTGCGGTGCGCCGACGTCGTCGCGCCGATGCAGGTCGACGACTACACGAGGTGGCGGCTGATGGAAGGCCTGGACGACATCGGCCTGACGCTGCGCCACGTGGACGCGATCGCCGAGTTCGAACGCCGCCGCCCTTCCCACAAACCTGCCACCGTTTGATCACGTTCAGCATGCCTGCGGGTGCCGTACCAGGCGCGTGCGGGTGGTAGGGCACCGATTGGCCTAGTGGGGCGGCCCTCCGGGTCGGTGCTTTGACAAAGTGCGTGCTTCCTGTTGTACGCGGCAGCGCGAGCACCTAGCGTGCGTAGCGGGACGTCGCTACGACTCTTGGGGGAGCGATGAACAGGAAAGAGCTCATCGACGAGCTCGCGAAGCGGTTCGAAGGCAACCGGCAGGTCGCGGCACACGCCCTTGACTCGTTCGTCGACGTCGTCACGCGGAGCATGGCCGCCGGCGAGGAGGTCGTCATCAAGGGCTTCGGCAAGTTCGAGCGCTCGGTTCGCGGTGCCGGCGAGAAGGTGCCGGAGTTCAAGCCGGGTAAGGACCTGTCCGAGGCCGTGAGCGGTGCCCGTACGGTGCGGGACCGGGTGACCGAGTCGCTGGCCGTCGTGCCGGCAAGGGCTGCCGGAGTTGCCGGCCAGGCCAGTCGCGCCGCTGCCGGGACGTTCCGGGCGGCCGCGGCGAGGGCCCGGTCGTTCGGCGAATCCGGTCCGTCGGCCCGTGAGGAGACGGGGACGCCAGCAAAGAAGGCGCCCGCCAAGGAGGCCGCCACGAAGAAGGCGCCGGCGAAGAAGGCCACTACCAAGAAGGCCGCGCCGGCCAAGAAGACCGCGGCCGAGGCACCTCCAGCAAAGAGGGCCGCTCCGGCCAAGATTGCCGCCAAGAAGGCCGCTCCGGCCAAGACCGCCGCCAAGAAGAGCACTCCGACGAGGTCCACAGCAGAGAAGACGACGGCGAAGCAGGCAGCGCCCGTGAAGAAGTCCGCACCCGAAGGACCGCCACCGAGCAGCTGAGGCCGGCTACCTCAGTCTGGGAGTGTCGCGAGCGTCAGAAACGTGACCCTCCGGTCGGCGCCTTCGCCTTCGACCGAGATGCGCACCCGCTGACCCACGCGGGCAAGCCGCATGCTGCCCGCGTCGAAGGCCTCCGCGTCGTACGGCAGGAGCGTCCCGTCGTCCAGCAGCACGGAGCCGGACCGCATCTGCTCGTCCCAATCGAAGATGCTCGCCTGCATGCCGCCGAGCGTACCCGGCACCGGCCCTACCGAGAGGGCAGCGTCACAGCTCGGCGGCGATGGCCTTGGTGCGCGGCCCGACGCCGAGGCGAAGCGCGTCCCACAGGTCCACCTCGGTGTCGACGTCGCGCCGTACGGACGGGATACCGTCCAGCGTCAGCTCGACCGCTCCCGCCGCACGGTGCGCCGCTCGCGACCGTCCGCCGAAGCGAGGCGAGAACGGCTCGCCCGGTAAGGCGCCGTAGAGCGTCGTCCCCAACCCCGCAAGGTCACCCACGAACGAGACCCGTTGCTCCGACGCGGCTCCAAGGGCGGCGGCCAGCTCGTCAGGACGCAGCGCCGGCAGGTCCGCCGACAGCGCGGCGACGGCGAGGTCTGGCCGAAGGGCGCGGGCCTCCTCGGCGCCGTGTCGCAACGCCGCGTTGAGCCCGGCGTCCGGCGCGTCCGCGATCACCACCGCGCCGAGCCCGCGCGCCTCGTCCCCGAACGTGGCGTCGTCGGTGACCGCGACGACCAACTCGACGGCGGGGGACGCGAGAGCGGCGGCGACCGTGTCGGCCGCAAACGCCCTTGCCAGCGCGGGCCGCAGCTCGCCCACGGCTTCAGTGAGCCGGGTCTTGGCTATCTCTGGACGCTTGACCGGAATGACGATCGACCAGTTCATTGCCTCTATCGTGTCAGCCCACGACCGCGTACGGCACGATGCGGGTAGCACTTCGCCCGGGTGGACGATGATCGAGGAGAACACGTGAGCGGACCCAAGCAGCGGCTGGGCTTCTGGTACCGGCTCGTCGCGGGCATCGTGCGGCCGATCTTGATGGTGTTCACCAAGCGCGACTGGCACGGCACCGAGCACCTGCCGCCCGTCGGCACTGGGGTGGTCGTCGCACCGAACCACGTGTCGTACGCCGACCCGCTGACCTTCGCCCACTTCCTGTGGGACAACGGCCGCGCGCCGCGGTACCTGGCCAAGGAAGGGGTCTTCCGGGTTCCCATCGCCGGACGGATCATTGCAGCGTGCGGGCAGATCCCCGTGTACCGCGAGTCGCGCGACGCCGCCCAGGCTTTCCGGGACGCCGTGAAGGCGATCCAGCAGGGCGAATGCGTCGGCATCTATCCAGAAGGGACGATCACCCGCGATCCCGACCTGTGGCCGATGGTCGGCAAGACTGGCGCCGCACGAGTGGCGCTGGAGACGGGCTGTGACGTCATTCCCATCGCGCAATGGGGGCCGAACGACCTGCTCGCGCCGTACAGCAAGATGCCGCGGCTGCTGCCACGAAAGACCATGCACGTGTCGGCCGGCCCGCCGGTTGACCTGGGTGATCTCCGCGGCCGGCCCATCACGTCAGAGTTGCTGCACGAGGCCACCGATCGGATCATGGTCGCCATCACCGCGCAACTGGCGAAGCTTCGCGGTCAGACGCCGCCCGACACTCGGTTCGATCCCCGGACGTCTGGCTTGCCGCCGACGGGCAACCCGGGGCGCGGGGGAGGTGCGTGATGAAGGTAGCCACGTTCGGCGCAGGATCGTGGGGGACCGCCTGCTCGATGGTGCTCGCCGACGCCGGTTGCGACGTCACTGTGTGGGCGCGTCGTGATGAGCTGTGCGAGGCGATCAACCGGACGAGCACAAACCCGGACTACCTGCCGGGCGTGGAGCTGCCCGCCGGACTGCGCGCCACCCATGATCCCGCGGAGGCGGCCGACGGCGCGGACGTGATCGTGCTTGCCGTGCCGTCGCAGACACTGCGCGAGAACCTCACCGGCTGGCGAGCCGTGGTGCCGCACGATGCCCTGCTGGTGAGCCTGATGAAGGGCATCGAGCTCGGTACGGCCAAACGGATGAGCGAGGTCATCATAGAAGTCGCGGAGGTGGAGGCGGACCGGGTCGCGGTGCTGTCCGGGCCTAACCTCGCGCGTGAGATAGCTCAGCGGCAGCCTGCGGCCAGTGTGATCGCATGTGTTGACGAGGCGGCCGCCGCCCGGCTGCAGAAGTCGTTCCACACGCCGTATTTCCGTCCCTACACGAACACCGATGTGGTCGGCACCGAGCTCGGCGGCGCGGTGAAGAACGTGATTGCGTTGGCCGTCGGAATGGGAGTTGGGCTCGGCTTCGGCGACAACGCGCGGGCGAGCGTCATCACCCGCGGGCTGGCGGAGACGGCTCGCCTGGGTGCGGCACTGGGGGCGGACGTCTACACGTTCCAGGGTCTGGCCGGGCTGGGTGACCTGATCGCGACGTGCTCGTCCCCACTGTCGCGCAACCGAACCTTCGGTGAGAAGCTCGGCAAGGGCATGTCGGTCGCGGAGATCTCGTCTGCGACCCGCCAGGTGGCCGAAGGCGTGAAGTCTTGCGAGTCAATCCTCGACCTGGCCCGGCGGGTGGACGTCGACGTGCCGATCGTTGAGCACGTCACCAATGTCGTGCGGGGCGAGATGACGCCGCAGGACATGCTGCGCAGCTTCGTCTCGCGCTCGGCCAAGCCGGAGCGCCACGGCCACTGACTCCTCCGCCCGGTGATCAGGAAGACTTCATGGGCCAATCCGGTGACAAAGCGCAGGTGATCACGGGATGCGAGCAATGATTCGCGCCGATGGGGGTATGGTCAGCCGAGATGAGCACCGAGCAGCCTCGCCGCATCCGGGTCGCCGTGGTCTTCGGCGGCCGCAGCTCCGAGCACGGCATCTCGTGCGTCACTGCAGGGAGCGTCCTACGGGCGATCGACCCGGACCGCTACGACGCCGTCCCGATCGGAATCACGATGGACGGACGGTGGGTCCTCGGGCCGGACGACCCCTCCCGGCTGGCCATCACTGACGGCAAGCTGCCCGAGGTCGCCGACATCGGCGGCACGGTGATGCTGCCGGCGACGCGCGAAGGCGTCGAACTGAGCGTTTACGAGCCGGGCAACGTCCCGCAGGCATTGGGGTCCGTCGACGTCGTTCTGCCGCTTCTGCACGGTCCGTACGGCGAGGACGGCACACTCCAGGGTCTGCTGGAGTTGGGGGATGTCCCGTACGTGGGTTCCGGAGTGCTCGCGTCCGCGGTCGGCATGGACAAGCACTACATGAAACTGGTGCTCCGGGCCAGCGGCCTGCCGGTCTGCCGGCACGTTCTGGTTCGGCCCGGGACGAGGGAGGCCCAGCGGGCGCGCGTGGAGGCCGAGGTCGCCGAGCTGGGCTGGCCGGTGTTCGTCAAGCCGGCCCGGGCCGGGTCGAGCGTCGGCATCACCAAGGTGACCAGGCTGGACGACCTGGAGACGGCCGTCCTGGCCGCCCGCGAGCACGACCCGAAGGTCATCGTCGAGGAAGCGGTCGTTGGACGCGAGGTTGAGTGCGGCGTCTTGCAGGGCCGGGACGGTGGCCCGCCCGAGGCCAGCGTGGTCGGCGAGATCCGCGTCGACGAGACCCACGAGTTCTACGACTTCGAGGCCAAGTACCTGGACGAGGCACACGTCAATCTCGACGTGCCGGCCGACCTGCCGGACCAAGTCGTCGAGCAGGTTCGCGAGCTTGCGGTGAAGGCATTTGAAGCGCTCTCGTGCGAGGGGCTCGCCCGGGTGGACTTCTTCTACCGCGAGGACGGTTCGCTGCTGGTCAACGAGGTGAACACGATGCCGGGCTTCACCCCGACGTCTATGTTCCCGATGCTGTGGGCGGCCAGCGGCCTGGACTACCCGGATCTGGTCGACCGCCTGATCACGACTGCGCTGGGCCGCCCGACCGGCCTTCGCTAACCCCACTAGGCAACTCGGCGCCGTACCATGCGCACGAACCTGATACGGCACCTACAGGCCTGCTGAACGTGATCAATCGGCAACAGGGAGGTGACGGGCGATCGGGGGGCCGAGGTCGCCGAGCACCGTGGCGGGTTCGTAGTCGTCCGGGACTGCGACCTCGACGACTGGGTCACGGTCGACCGTCGCGAAGAAGGTCCCGCCGGCTCCCTCGGCTGGAAACCAGGCGACGCCGTCGATCTCGGTCAGGATGGCATCCGGCTGGTACTCGGGAGGCAGCCCGACACCACACCGGAGCACGATCGGAGGCTGGCCCCACGCAGCCGCGGGTACGTCGTCCGGCGAGACGTCCCGAGTGACCGCATCGGAGACCACTTCGGGCAGGTCGCCGAGCAACTCCGCGCAGGCTTGATCGCCACCGGGCAGTACGTCGTACGGCTCGACCTCAACGGCGCCGAACCCGCACCCGGCCAGTGCGAGCGGCACCAGCAGGATCAGATATGGACGACGGGGCACGTCAACGTGCGGGTGATGCCTTCGACTCCCTGCACCTTGGCGACGACGAGCCGGCCGAGTTCGTCGACGTTGCGCGCCTCGGCCCGGACGATGACGTCGTACGGCCCGGTGACGTCCTCGGCGAGCGTCACGCCGTCGATCTCGGCAATGGCCCGAGCAACGTCGGCCGCCTTACCTACCTCGGTCTGGATCAGGATGTATGCCTGGACCACGGGCGTCCTCCAGGGGGTTGGGGGGAAGATGTCCGACAGACTGGGCGTAAACCTACCGCTTCAAATCGATCGCAGGGGAACTGATGCCGGACAACGTATCCGACCTGGGGGAGTTTGGGCTGATCGCGGCCATTGCCGATCGGCTTCCGCAGGGTGGTGGAGTCGTTCTCGGCCCGGGTGACGACGCTGCCGTGGTGGCGACGCCGGACAGCCGGGTCGTGGCGACCACGGACATGCTGATCGAGCAGCGGCACTTCCGCCGCGACTGGTCGTCGGCGTACGACGTGGGGCGCAAAGCCGCGGCGCAGAACCTCGCTGACGTGGTCGCGATGGGCGCCCGGCCGACGGCTTTGCTGGTCGGGCTCGGCGCTCCACCGGACCTTCCCGCCGACTGGGCGCTGGAGCTCGCCGATGGTCTGCGGGACGAGTCGGCGCTCGTGGGTGCGTCCGTCGTGGGCGGCGACACCGTGCGATCGGACGCGGTAGTGGTGGCGATCACCGCACTGGGCGACCTGAGCGGGCGCGAGCCGGTGACGAGGTCGGGCGCGCGGCCCGGCGACCGGGTGGCCGTATGTGGGCGGCTCGGCTGGGCCGAGGCGGGCCTGGCCGTCCTCTCGCGCGGGTTCCGATCGCCGCGCGCGCTGGTCGAGGCGCACCGCCGGCCTGAGGTGCCGTACCAGCTCGTCTTGGACACGGCCGCCGGCGGCGGCATCACCGCGATGTGCGACATCAGCGACGGGCTTTTGGCAGATGTCGGGCACATCGCCGAGGCGAGCGGCGTCGCCGTCGACATTGACCCCGAGGCGTTTGAGTTGCCGGCGCAGATGCGCGATATCGCTTCCGCGCTGGGAGCCGACCCGCTGCACTGGATCCTCACCGGAGGAGACGACAACGGCTTCGCGGCCACGTTCGCGTCCAGTACGGACCTACCCGCAGGGTGGCGGGCCGTGGGGACGGTGGCCGAAGGTACGGGTGTGACGGTCGCCGGAAAGGAGTACGAAGGCCCGGGCGGACACGTTCACTTCGCCTGAGTGCGGGCATATAAAACGGCCGGCCCGCCCCTCTCGGGCGATGCCGGCCGTCAAGTGAGCCGAAGGTCAGCGGGTGACCTTACCGGCCTTTAGGCAGGAGGTGCACACGTTGATCCGCTTGCGGGTGCCGCCCACGGTCGTGCGCACGGTCTGGATGTTCGGGTTCCAGCGACGGGGCGTCCGGCGGTGCGAGTGCGAGATCGAGTTGCCGAAGCCCGGGCCCTTGCCACAGACGTCGCAGTTGGCAGCCACGGGAGACTCCTAGCGGGTAGATGTGAGGTAACGACATTGGTGTGCCTGCGGCGGGGCCCGCCGCGGGCAACCGCAGCAGAATACCCGGTGCGACGCGGTGAACCCAAACCGTGGCAACGCGCCCGCAGGGGGTTACGCTTCGACGCCAAGGCAACGGCAGCCGAGGAAGGATATGACGCGAGAGCCGGTCCTGGACGCAAGGGTCGCCCTCCGATGGTGCCAGGCGGCCCTGGAGGGCCTCGCACATGCCCGCGAGGAGATCGATGCGCTCAACGTCTATCCCGTCCCGGACGGTGACACCGGCACCAACCTGTATCTGACCATGGAGTCGGCCACGCAGGCTGCCGAGGCCGCGGCGGACCGCGAAGGCACGACCCTCGCAGACGTGATGGCCGCCGCCGCCCGCGGAGCGCTGCTGGGCGCGCGCGGCAACTCCGGTGTGATCATCGCCCAGATGCTGCGCGGGGTGGCGGACGTGTTCGCGTCGCCGTCCCACGCCAGCGACGCGGCCGCGCTGGTCGCCGCGCTCGATCGGGCCGCGCGAGACGGCTACACGGCAGTGGCCAAGCCGGTCGAGGGAACGATCCTGACCGTCGCGCGCGCCGCCGCGGAAGCAGCCGCCGCCGCCGCACTGGACAGCCAGCCCTCGCTGCCGGCCGTCGCGCTCGCCGCGGCGCGGGGAGCGCGCAAGGCGCTCGAACGGACGCCCGACCAGCTGGACGTCCTCAAGCGGGCGGGGGTCGTCGACGCAGGCGGCCGGGGCCTGACGGTGATCCTGGACGCCTTCGACACCGTGCTCACCGGACGGCGCCCGCTGCCCCGGCCCCGGGAGCTGGCGGCCCACGATGTGCCCGAAGTGACGTTCACGGCACCGGAGGTCGCACCCGCCGGGCCGGGCTACGAGGTCATGTACCTGCTGGACGCCGACGAGAGCGCGATCCCGGCCCTGCGCAAGGCACTTGAGCCGCTCGGTGACTCGCTGGTCGTAGTCGGCGGCGGCGGTGACGAGGGCGGGCTGTGGAATGTCCACGTGCACGTCGACGATGCAGGCGCGGCGATCGAGGCCGGCATGGCGGCCGGCCGCCCGCACCAGATCCGGGTCACCTACCTCGCCGACCAGACCCCCGTGCCGGCACGGCCTGGCCGGGCGCTGGTCGCCTTCGCGGCGGGCGGCGGGCTAGCCGAGCTGTTCGAGTCGGCGGGTGCCACGGTCGTCCGGACCCCCGTGGGGCGCCGTCCATCCACGGCGGAGATGCTCGAGGCGATCCGACAGTGCGGGGTCGCCGAGGTCGTGCTGCTGCCCAACGACCGCGACGGCATCCCGGTCGCTGAGGCGGCGGCTGCAGAAGCCCGCTCACACGGCCTGCGGGTGGCCGTCATCCCGACGACGGTCCAGGTCCAGGGGTTGGCGGCGGCCGCGGTGCACGAACCGGGCCGGGCGTTCGACACCGATGTCGTGGCGATGACGACGGCCGCTGGCCACACCAGGCACGGGGCCGTGACGGTCGCCGCGCGCGAAGCGGTGACGTCCGCGGGCGTCTGCCGGCCCGGCGACGTCCTGGGTGTGGTCGAGGGCGACTTCGCGATCATCGGCTCTGACCTGGCGGACGTGGCCGTCGAGGTCGTCCGGCGGATGCTCGCTGTCGGCGGCGAGCTGGTGACCCTGGTGACCGGACGGGACGCCGACGGCGCACTGGCCGAGAGTGTCGGCGTGGTGGTGCATGCTGAGCACCCAGAGGTCGACACCGTCGTCTACGCGGGTGGCCAGGCGAGGTACCCGCTGCTGATTGGGGTGGAGTAGTGGGCCTGTCGTTCAGCGACCCGCTTGAGCGCCTGCTCGGCCAGAAGACCGCCAAGGCCTTGGCCGAGTCGCTCGATCTGCGCACCGCGGGCGATCTCCTGCGCCACTACCCGCGCCGCTACGCCCAGCGGGGCGAGCTTACCGACCTCGACGCCCTCCGAATCGACGAGCACGTCACCGTCTTGGCACAGGTCAAGTCCGCTCAGCTGCGGCCCATGCGGTCCCGCCGTGGCTGGATGCTCGAGGCGCTGGTCACGGACGGCTACGGCGAGCTGTCGCTGACCTTCTTCGGAAAGTCCGAGCGCTTCCTGTCCTCGCACGCGCGGCAGTTGCGTCCGGGCCGAATCGGGCTGTTCGCCGGCAAGGTGTCGCAGTACCAGCGCAAGCGCCAGCTCACGCATCCTGACTACAACATTCTCGACGCCGTCGAAAGTGCAGCCGATGCCGTCCAGGCCTTCGCCGGGCAGCTGATCCCGGTGTACCCCGCCACCGGCAGGCTGCCCACATGGCGCATCTCCAAGTGCGTCGAGACCTTGCTGGACCAGCTCGACTACGTGCCCGAAC
This sequence comes from Jiangellaceae bacterium, assembly GCA_030146385.1. GTDB lineage: Bacteria > Actinomycetota > Actinomycetes > Jiangellales > Jiangellaceae > JASLBX01. The sequence continues at coordinate 9,733 of JASLBX010000326.1, forward strand.
CCATCCCCGCGTCGCTGCGGCTGCGGCTCGGCCTGATGGACGCTCACCGCGCCCTGCGGGTCATCCACCAGCCGGAGTCGATGTCGGACGTCGAGAAGGCCCGGCACCGCCTTCGCTTCGAGGAGGCGTTCGTCCTGCAGGTGGAGCTGGCGCGGCGGCGGGCCAGCGTCGAGGCGTTGCCGGCCATAGCGCGTCCTACCCGGGCAGACGGCCTTCGCGACCGGTTCGACGGCCAACTGCCGTTCGAGCTGACTAAGGCGCAGGTCGAGGTGGGTGACGAGATCGCCGCGGATCTGGCGCAGCGCCACCCCATGCACCGGCTGCTCCAGGGCGAGGTCGGCAGCGGCAAGACCGTCGTGGCGCTGCGGGCGATGCTGCAGGTCGTCGACGCCGGCGGTCAGGCGGCGCTGTTGGCTCCCACCGAGGTGCTTGCCCACCAGCATCACCGGACGCTGCAGCAGCTGATGGGTCCGCTGGCCGAGGGCGGCATGCTCGGCGGCTCCGAGATCGGCACCCAGATTGCACTGCTCACCGGGTCGATGGCTGCGGCGGCCCGCCGTCAGGCGTTGCTGGCCGCTGCATCGGGGGAGGCCGGCATCGTGGTCGGCACCCACGCGCTGCTCGAGGAGCACGTCCAGTTCGCCGATCTTGGCCTCGTCGTCGTCGACGAGCAGCACCGGTTCGGCGTCGAGCAGCGCGCCGCGCTCGCCGAGAAGAGCCCGGCCGGGTCCCGTCCGCACGTCCTGGTCATGACGGCCACGCCGATTCCGCGCACGGTCGCGATTACGGTGTTCGGCGACCTGTGGGTGTCGACGATGAGCGAGCTGCCCGCTGGGCGCGCCGACGTCGAGACGCACGTCGTCCCGGTCGCCGAAAAGCCGCAGTACCTCGACCGCGCGTGGCAGCGGGTCCGCGAGGAGGTGGCCGCCGGAAATCGGGTGTACATCGTCTGCCCGCGGATCGGGGGCGATATGGACACCGGCACCGAAAACGGCGGAGGTGCGGCCGGCGAGCTGGGGCGGCCGGTGGCGGTGATGGACGTTGCCGAGATGCTGCGCAACGGGCCGCTCGCGGAGGTGCCGGTCGGAATCCTGCATGGCCGGATGCCTCCCGAGGAGAAGGACGAGGCGATGCGCCGGTTCGCCGCGGGCGAGGTGCCGGTGCTGGTCGCCACCACCGTCATCGAGGTCGGGGTCGACGTGCCGACCGCGTCGATGATGGTCGTGATGGACGCGACCCGGTTCGGCGTCTCACAGCTGCACCAGTTGCGGGGCCGCATCGGCCGCGGCAGCGTCCCCGGCCTGTGTCTGCTCGTCACCGACGCCCAGGCCGGCAGTACCGCACGGGATCGTCTGGACGCGGTCGCCAAGTCCCGTGACGGCTTCTACCTCGCGCAGGTCGACCTGGAGCAGCGCCGTGAGGGCGACATCCTCGGCGTCGAGCAGTCGGGCCGGCGAACGAGCCTGCGCCTGCTGCGCGTGCTCCGCGACGAAAACCTCATCATGGTGGCCAGAGAGGCGGCCGGGTCGGTCGTCACGTCCGATCCAGAGCTCGCGCGGCATCCGGACCTGGCCGCAGCCGTCGCCGAGCTTGGGGCGGAAGAGCGCGACTACCTGGAGAAGGCGTGACGCGGATCGTGGCCGGCGCCGCACGGGGCCGCCGGCTGAAGGTGCCGGGCGGCAGCGGTACGCGCCCCACGTCCGACCGGGTGCGCGAGGCGCTGTTCTCGTCCCTCGAGTCGATGTTCGGCTCGCTGCACGGGCTCCGCGTCCTCGACCTGTTCGCCGGGAGCGGTGCGCTGGGGCTCGAAGCGATATCGCGAGGCGCGGGTTACGCCATGCTTGTCGAATCCGACGCGGCGGCGGTGCGCCTGATCAGAGCGAACGTGGCGGCGGTGGGGCTCGGGGAGGTCGAGGTAAAGGCCGTGCCCGTCGGCCGCGTCCTCGCCTCACCTCCGGAGAAGCCGTTCGACCTCGTACTCGCCGACCCGCCGTACGCCGTGGGGGCGAGCGACATCACCGAAATCTTGAGCGCACTCGAAGCCGGCTGGCTGGCGCCGGATGCGGTCGTGGTGATCGAGCGACCCAGCCGCGGCGAGCCGGTGCGATGGCCGTCCGGCCTGGTGGCGGTGAGGGACCGTCGTTACGGCGAGACCCGGCTCTGGTACGGTCGGCCGGCTGGGTGACTCTGAACCTTGCGGAGGGCAATATGCGGCGTTGCGTGTGTCCCGGCTCGTTTGATCCGGTGACGAACGGTCATCTGGATGTTATCGAGCGGGCGTCCCCGCTTTTCGACGAGGTTGTCGTCGGCGTGCTGGTCAACGTGGCGAAGAAGGGTCTGTTCACCGTGGAAGAGCGGATCGAGATGTTGCGCGCCGTGACCGCGCCGCTTGGGAATGTCACGGTTGAGAGCTTCGAAGGGCTGTTGGTCGACTTCTGCCGCGACCGTGACATCCCGGCAGTCGTCCGCGGCCTGCGCGCCGTCACCGACTTCGAGTACGAACTGTCGATGGCTCAGATGAACCACCGACTGTCCAATCTCGAGACGCTGTTCGTGGCAACGAACCCGGATTATTCGTTCCTGTCGTCCAGCCTGGTCAGGGAAGTCGCCTCCTACGGGGGTGATGTTTCCGGACTTGTGCCAGATACCGTTCTCGGAAGACTTACGAAACGTCTCGCCGAACGCTAGCGGGGGTGGAGATGTGAAGATCCAGGACAAACTGGATGAAATCAAGGCACTGGTGAGTGCCGCTCGCAAGCTGCCGATGTCGTCGTCGATAGTGATCAACAAGGCGGAGCTGCTGCGGTTGCTGAGCGAACTCGACGAGCTGTTACCCGACGACCTGGCGCTTGCAGAGGCGGTGCTCAGCCGGCGGGACGCGATGCTGTACGAGGCCACCGCAAACGCCGAGCGGCTGCTGACCGCGGCGATGGAGGAGCGCCAGCGGATGATCTCGGAGGAGGAGGTGCTCCGCGAGGCCCGGATTGAGGCGGCCGAGGTGCTCCGGCACGCGGAGGAGCGGTCGGACCGCACGTCCCGCGAGATCGACGAATATGTCGACGCCAAGCTCGCCCATCTGGAAGTGTCCGTCACCAACATTCTCGAGACGGTCCGGCAGGGCCGCCAGCGACTGGCCGAACCGGGGTTGTACAACGAGCTCGCATCCCTGCCCGAGGACGACGAAGCCGCCGAGCCTAGAGCACTGCCGCGGCGGCCGACTCCCGTGACCGAAGCCCAGCTCCTGCCGGGTGGCATGGCTGGGGATTCGGCGTCTGCATGGGGCGGGCCGGCGCAGCGCGACGCTCCTATGCCCGAGCGCAATGCACTTCCGCAACGAGGGCGGGCATTCGAGCGAGAGGACGCGCCGGACGGGGAGGACGCGGTGGGCCGGGACGCTACGCCCGAACGGCACGGCCGGCACGCGGTCCCAACTGGGCCGGACGGACATGTCGAGACCCGGGAGATCAGTGTGGCGGCGGAAGCCGCTGGCGGGTGGACTCCGCGCCGACCGGAGAGTGTGCCGGAGCCCGAGGCGGGCGACACCGAGACTTCGGAGCAATCCGCTGAGGCGGCTGCCGAGGACGTGGAGCAATCCGCCGAGGCTGCGCCGGAGCCCACCGGTGAGGAGTCCGGCGACGATGCCGCGAAGCCCTCCGGAGAGCAGGGCGAGCCGGCACCGGACGCGCAGGCGGAGGAGGCTCGCACCGAATAGGCCGGCGGGTTACGGCTCGGATTGTGTGCGACCAGCCCTTCTCTAGTAACCTTGCATGTCGGCCTCGCGCCGAGGCCACGAGTCGGCTTGCCCGCAACGACGAGAGTTGGTCACGCTGAGCACCCTCGACCCGCGAACGCCGCTTGTGCTCGATACTCACGAGCTCGGGCGCAGGCCAGGGGCGATGCAGCAGATCCAGCGGTCGGTGCCGGCACCGGCCGACCTCGGCATCGGCGGTGTGGTCGGCGTACCCGAAGGGGCTGACATCGAGCTGGATCTCCGGCTCGAGGCAGTCATGGAAGGTGTGCTCGTGTCGGGTTCGGCACGAGCGCCGCTGGCCGGTGAG
>JASLBX010000340.1 GCA_030146385.1 Jiangellaceae bacterium
CCAAGTGGAGCGGGGTGTACGCGCTGGCGGTGTTCGGCATCCTCACCGTGGTGTGGGAGATCGGCGCGCGCAAGGCCGCCGGCGCACCGTCACCGTGGGCCGGCGCGTTCCTCAAGGACGGCCCCGTCGCGTTCCTCACCATGGCGCCCGTCGCCATCGCGACGTACGTCGCGTCCTGGTGGGGCTGGATCGTCGGCGACAACGGCTGGAGCCGGCACTGGGCGGACGACAATCCCTCGTCCGGTGTAGGAGCGCTGCTTCCAGACTGGGTCCGCAGCCTCTGGCACTACCACGGCGAGATCCTGGGCTCCCACCAGAACATCACGGACGACCACCCTTATGAATCGCACGCATCGGGCTGGCTGCTGCTGCTGCGACCGGTGCTGTTCGACTACGAGAGCCTCGAACGCGGCGAGCAGGGTTGCGAGGTCAACGAGTGCAGCCAGGCGATACTTGCCCTCGGCACTCCCCTGCTGTGGTGGGGTGGTTGCGTCGCCGTGCTCGTGTGCGTGTGGATGTGGCTGGTCAAACGAGACTGGCGGGCCGGCGCCATCCTGGCTGGAATGATCGCCACCTGGGTACCCTGGCTGTTCTTCACCGAGCGCACGACATTCGCGTTCTACGCCGCTGCCACCGCGCCGTTCATCGTGCTCGCCGTGGCCTACGCGCTCGGCCTGATGATCGGTCCGCGAGACGGGGCGCCCACCCGGCGGATGGTCGGCGCAGCGCTGGCGGGCGCGTTCGTCCTGTGCACGATCGCGCTGGCCGCGTGGTTCTACCCCATCCACGTCGACGAGGTCATCCCGCGGGACGAGTGGGAGGCGCGAATGTGGTTCAACCGCTGGATCTGAGCGGGCGCCCGGCTGAGTCAGCGCAGCGGGCTACCAGGTCAGGGCTTCGATCAGGAGCCAGCCGCCGAACAGGGCGAACAGCGCCGCAGCTCCGTAGCGGACGGCCCGCCCGGGCAGCCGCGCCCCGAGCTGGCGGCCGACGATGATCGCGAGTGCGTCCGCCGCCACCATGCCGAGCGTGGAACCGATCCAGACGCCGACCCAGCCATGTTGCGTCGCGAGTGTGATCGTCGCGAGCATCGTCTTGTCGCCCAGTTCCGCGAGGAAGAAGGCGACACCGACCGTCAGGAAGACCGAGCGCTTGGTCTGCTGCGCCCGCCGCCGATCCTCATCGGACAGCGAGTCACCCCGAAGCGTCCAGGCTGCGAAACCGAAGAAGGCCAGGGCCGCGACGAGACCGACCCACCTGGTCGGCAACACTTCACTGAACCCGGCGCCGAGAGCCACCGACACCAGGTGAACGATCGTCGTCGCCGCGGTAATGGCGGCAATGACTGGCCAGGCGCGGTAGCGGGTGGCGAATGCCATCGCCATCAGCTGTGACTTGTCGCCCAGCTCGGCGACGAAGATGACGCCGAAGCTCAACCAGAATGCGGCCCACAGTTCGGCCATCAGCTTGCTTACCTCCCGATCCGCACCGGATCGGGGTAGGCGACACCTCGACCCGGCATGAGTGCCTTGGGTCGAAGGTCTCGCCCGCCTGTGTTCACAGGCCGCCGGGCCGGACGTACCGCCTCGAAGGGCGGTCGTCAGTATGTCGACCGCGACATTGGGGACTACTCCCCTTCGCGGTTCACGAGAATATCCAGCAAGAGCGTCGCCCGGCTATTTATCCGAGCCGAACGTGACCAGGTTCACGATCGACCGGATGCGCTCGTCGGCAGGTTCTCTGCGTCTAATCTGCGGTCTCACTGTCGACGCTGGACTCGGCACCGGTTTCCGCCCACACCGTCATTGCGTCACGCGATCACGTTGGTCAGTTCTCGTAGGCGTACCCGAGCATCGCGCGCACTCTGGGATGGACGTCGGGAAGGTCCCTCTCGAGGGTGTCCCAGACGATCTCGTAATCGGTCACGTCGTAGGCATGGGTGAGGTGGTTCCTCATATCTGACATCAGTGTCCACGGGATCTCGCGGTGCTGGTCACGTAGCTCGAGGGGTATACGGGTCGCGGCGTCGCCGACCTTGATGATCAGCGCCTCACATGCCAGCCTGGGGACCTCGTCATCCGGATCGCCGTCATACCAGGCACGCCCTCTGGCTACGAGACGGGCTGCCCTAGCCATGAAAGTGTCGATATGGACCAGCGCTTGCAGTACCCGCTCCCCGTACTTGCGCGCAATCGCCGCCTGCGTCACGAACGCTTGATCTTGACCGGTCACACCGGCACCGCGTCACGACGGATACCAGCATGACTCTCCCCAAGCCCACCTTCGGACACAACGTCGACATGCACGCCGAGCAGGTCCTCAACCGCGCGCGCGAAACCCATAAGCGCGAGCAAGCCTTTACCCCGTGGCACACACACCAGCAGATCCAGATCACTCCCGGGACGATCATCACCACGAGCAGCAGAGCCGAACACCCGCGGGTTCTCCATCCCGAAATCACGCGCCAGCCGACGGACCTCATCCCTGTGTGAAGCCAGCGACGAACTCGGCCTCGGCTTGCTCGCTTCGAGCAGTCGGCGCGCCATCGCCTGAGACGGCCGGCGAGTACCCGACTCGTACGCGGCGATGTTAGGCCGGGCTACCCCCGAGACCTCAGCAAGTTCTGCTTGCGTCAACCCGGCACGCTCCCGTGCCTCCCTAATCGCGCTCACACAACCAAATGTATCACTTGATACATCCCCCAACACGCTTCTCTACCACCGCAGGGCGAGGTCTTCTGCGTGACGACGTCGCTGAACCGGGGACGGTCCAAGATCACCAATCTGGCGGACAACCCGCCGAAACGGCGACGACCAGCGACCAGACAGGCAAACACCTGCGCAACGTGAAGATCTTGGGTGGAGCTGAGGGGATTTGAACCCCTGACCCCC
>JASLBX010000227.1 GCA_030146385.1 Jiangellaceae bacterium
ACGAGCCCGCGTGCGTCACCCACTTCGGCCACGACTTCGACGCCAGCCCGGCCAAGTACGCGGGCGATCCCCTCACGAAGCAAGACCATGTCTTCAGCGATTACGGCGCGCACGGCAGGAGCACCTCCAGCAGCGTCCCGTGCGGCTGCCGGTCGCTGACGACCAGGGTTCCTCCGGCGGCGTGCACCCGTTCAGTTAGCCCGCGCAACCCGCTTCCCGCGCGAAGGTCGGCACCGCCCGGCCCGCTGTCGGTGACCCTGATCTCGAGGGCGCCATCGCCGAGAGTGACGCAGACGTCGACGGTGCACGGGCCGCCGTGCTTCACAGCATTCGTGACCGCCTCGCTGACGACGAGGTAGGCCATAGTCTCCGTCACGGGGTCGAGACGGTTCTCGGGGACGTTCAGCGTCACCGGCACCGGCATCCGCCGAACGAGGTCATCGAGCGCGGCCCGCAGCCCGTCGCGGCCCAAGATCTCGGGCATGGAACCGGACGCCAGCCGCCGCATCTCTTCGATTGCCGTGCGCAGCGACGAGACCGCGTCGGTGAGAACCAGGTGGGCGTCGCTGTCGGCAGTCGATGCGTCGGCAGCCTGCAACTCCAACGCCACAGCGAGCAGGCGGCCCTGTACGCCATCGTGCAGGTCACGTTCCAGCCGGCGCCGTTCCTCCGCGGCCGCTCGGTCGGCCCGGGCGCGCTCCTCGGCCAAGCGCTCGGCATGGTGACGGACGGCGATCTCGAGCACTGCCCTGTTTAGCAGCGGACCAACCTCACCCACGATTCCGGCGGCGTCGGCCGTAATGGTCCTGTGCAGCACGTATGCGTGCGGCGTGCCATCGGCGCCGGGGACAGTGGTGACATGTTCTGCCGGCTGTTGCGCGGGAGGAGGAACCTCTTCGCCGTCGACGGACAACCAACCCTGCTGTTCGGGCAACCGGACCGCCACGACGAGATCCGAATCGTCGAGCGCGGTCCGCAGCACCTGCTGAGCCGTCTGCGCGGGCTGATCGCTCGCCGTCGCCCCGGCCTTGTCCACCAGCGCCGAGGCCATACGCAGCCGTGGGTCGGCGCGCAGCAGCAGCCGGCGCACAAGGCCTCGTCGCAGCGGCCACAGCACCATCACGATGACCACGGTGGCCACCACGATCACGGGTATTGAACCGCCGGCGAAGGCTACTGCCGCCAAGGTACTGAGAGCGACCGCCGCGAGCACGAAGAGCAACCCCATGGCCACGTGCAGCGACGCTGCCAACGTGCCGCTGCGCAGCCGCAGCCCGGCGTCACGTCCGCTGAAAGCGACCGCCAACCCGGCCGCGGTGAGTGGAAAGGCGACAACGAAGAATGCGAACAAGACATTTACCGCGGCTCCGTCCGGCAGTTCCGCGACCATGAGCACCGGCAGCACGAGGACGCACACAGCGATCGTGCTCACCGGCAGGAGCGAGGCGATGGCCGCGATCGACAGGCGGCGCCTCGCCATGCCGGACGACCGGCCGACCGCCCGCCACAGCGCCACCGGCCCAACGATGACCGAAAGCAGCCAAGCGATCCAGAGTGCATTCCAAAGCGGCGAGCCGGCGACGTCGCCCCACCAGGTGCCGGCCAGCGGGGCTTCGACATCGCCGAGAGGTGGGTCTGGATCCGCGATGGCCGCCCCGACGAGGAGATTCCCGACTGCCAGCCCCAACAGGAATGCCACCAGTGGTCGGCGGCGGCCGGTCCATCCGGTCAGCCGATCACGCACCACAAGCAGGGTTATCTGTAGGAGGATGAACGGCAGGACATGACCACCCAGAGCCGCCAGCCCGAGCCATCCGATGCCTGGTCCCTGCCAGCCTTCAATGACGGCCAGCCGGGTCGTTGCAGCGACTGCAACGAGGTACACAACGATGGATGCGGCGGTTGCCAGCACCCACCAACCCACGACCCTGTCGCCGTCCCGATGGATCCACCAGCCGAGCGCCGTGGTGGCCAAGGCACTGATGGCGAAGCCCACGAAGACGACAGGCGAAGTTCCCCAATAGGACACCCCAGCGGCCCGCGCATCGACGAGCAAGCCGCTGGCCACAGCTACAACGGCGACCAGAGCCAGTGCACCGACCACCGGCACGCCTGCCCGAACGGCCGATCCTGACCGTACCCCCATGGAGGGAGCATGCCACGTCATGCCTGGTCAGGAATCCGTGATGACACTAACTCCGAAGCGAAATCTGGGTCCGCCGCAGAACTCGGGTGACGTAGGTACCACGACGGCAGCGGGTGCATACTGAACGCCACGAGATGCCGTCATGGTGTTGCGTCGTGATGGGGGGAACCAATGGACGTTGATCGGATCATCGCCGTGACGGGTGCCACGGGACGCCAAGGCGGCGCCGTCACCCGCCATCTGCTGGCCGACGGTTGGCGGGTCCGCGCACTGACCCGAAAGCCGACCTCTGAGCCGGCGCGCAGGCTTGCCACCACCGGAGCCGAGGTCGTCTTCGCCGACATGATGGATCCCAGCTCCCTGGCGAGGGCTTTCCGGGACGCGCACGGAGTGTTCAGCGTCCAGAACCCGATGATCAGTGGCCTTGAGGCCGAGGTGACCCAAGGGAAGAACGTCGCCGACGTCGCCAAGGCGACAGGCGTGCGTCATCTCGTGTACGGCTCGGCCGGCAACGGCGTTCACGGCACCGGCGTCGGCTCGTGGGAGTCGAAGGTCGCCATCGAAGCCCACATGCGCACCCTGGGACTTCCCGTGACCGTCCTGCGCCCGAACGCATTCATGGAGATCATGAGCGACAAGGCCTTCTACCCGGCGGTGGCAGCGTGGCATGTCATGCCGAAGCTGATGGGCGCGGACCGGCCGGTCACCTGGATATGCGTCGACGACGTTGGGGCTCGCCGCCAGGGTGTTCAGCGATCCCGACTCGTTGATCGGCGAAGAGCTGAAACTCGCTTCGGATCTGCGCTCGATCGCCGAGTGCCGGGAGATCTGGCGCAAGGTCACTGGCCGCGAGCCGCGGCGGTTCCCCATGCCGGTCTGGCTGTTCGAGCGGTTTGTGGGCACTGACCTGACGACGATGTGGCGGTGGCTGAGGCACTCGGATATCCCCGTGGACCCAGCCGACACCTACCGCCTGCTGCCGGCAGCCTCGACCGTGGAGCAGTGGCTCACTCGCCGGCAGATGCCTGCGCAAGACGATCGGCCAGGTGAGCCAGCCCTCTCGTGATCATGTGACCGTACCCGCCTGGGAACGACTCGGTCCACTGACACCACCGTTGAGCCAGCGGACCCGCCATCGAGCCTGGTTGTATGTCCTCATGGAATCGGGTGGCCTGGTCCTGGTAGGGCTCGGCATAGTCATTGGGCTGATCGGCATCGTCCTGCCGATCCTGCCCGGCCTACTGCTGATCTGGGGCAGCGTCACCGTCTGGGCGGTCATCGAGCGGGGCACGACCGCGTGGATCGTCCTGGCGATCGCCACCCTGGTGGCGGTGGCGAGCCAGATCCTCAAGTACGTCGTCCCCGGCCGGAGGCTGCGCGACGCCGGCGTGCCGACGCGGGGGATCCTGGTCGGAACCGTGCTCGGCATCCTGGGATTCTTCGTAGTTCCGGTTGTCGGGTTGTTCCTCGGTTTCGTCGCCGGCATCTACCTCATCGAGCGGTTGCGGCTGCAAAACCACCGGTCGGCGTGGCAGTCGACCGTCCACGCACTCAAGGCGGTCGGCCTGGCGATCATCATCGAGTTGCTCGCCGGCTTGCTGATCGGCACAACCTGGCTGGTAGCGATCATCTTCGGCTGATTCGCCGGCTCGTCAGCGGAGTTTGTGCATCGTCCGGTCGGGAAGCCCCAAACAACAGCTTCTCGGAAAGGGGGACGGCCGACATGACTGTGGACATCCGGCACGACAAGGAGATCTTCGCGACCGACGGCGGCTGGTTCCAGGCCAGGTGGCACTTTTCGTTCGGGCACTACCAAGACCCGGCGCAGATGGGCGTCGGTGCGTTGCGGGTGTTCAATGACGACCGTCTTCGGCCGGGCGCGGTATGGCCGCTGCACCCGCACCGCGACATCGAGAGCTGTACGTACGTCGTCGAGGGTCTGTTCGCGCACGACGACTCGCTCGGCAACGATGGCCAGCTGGACCCGGGCGCCGCGCAGATCATGCGGTTCTCGCACCGCGGGGCGCAGCACTCCGAACGCAACGGCTCCGAGGCTGAAGGCATGCGGTTCCTCCAGTTCTGGATCCTGCCGAGCAACGAGGGCCTGGAGAACTCGGTGCAGCAGCGGCAGTACGGCTTGGACGACCGCCGCGGCCGGCTGCTGCAGATCATGGGGCCTGCCGGAGAGGACGGGCTGGACCTTGCCCAGGACGCCCGCGTGCTGGTCGCCAACCTGAGTGGCGGCGAGCAGGTACGGCACTCGCTCGGCGACGGGCGAGGCGGCTACCTCTACGTGATCGAGGGCGAGCTGCGGCTCGGCGAAGACGAGCTGGGACGTGGTGACGCAGCCAAGCTGGCCGGGCCAGAGGACGTCCAAGTGACCGGTATCGACGACGCCGAGCTGATCCTCATCGAGGTGCCCCTGCAGTTTCGCCCGATCGGCGTATGGGCCGAGTAGCTAACCTTGACCCGTAAGCCGTCCTCAGGTACGGGCGTCGAGCCGGATCTTCGCCACGCTGCCCGCGTGATCGCTCGGCCAGAAGCCGCTGGGCTCCGTGCGGTCGCGCTCTTCCTCGCCAATCGTCTCGGCTTGCAAGGCCGTGAACTCCTCGCTGAGGAACACCACGTCGATGCGGTGGTCGAGCGTGCTCGGCGCGAGCAGGCTGTCGTCCTGGCCGCTGGTCCAGCTGTCCGGGCCGCACGGATCCTTCCGGTGGACGAGCGGCCACACCTCACGCAGGCCGGCGTCCTCGATCAGGCCGTACGCGACGACGTTCTTGTCCTGGAACTGGGGCGGTTGCCGGAAGTCCTGGCACAGCGTCGGCCGCGAGTTGATGTCACCGACCAGAACCACCGGGTACGGCGACGCCTCCAGATCGGCGACCAGTTCGGCCGCCTGCAGGTTGCGCCACTCGTCCTGGAGCGGCGTGCTGCCGAACGCCTCGAGGTGCGTGTTAGCGAACCGGAAGGTGCGGCCTCGCTGCGTGATGTCGACGGTGGACCATCCGCGCTCTACCACCACGTCGATACCCAGCAGATTTATTGAGAACGACGCGTCGGTGCTGAAGTTGAATGACCGCGCGTTCGACACGGACATGTGCTTCAGGGCGTCCGTCCGCAAAAGGATCAGGTCGTGGTCGGTGAACCGCGCGGCCTCGGTCGGCGAGATCGGGATGGCGATCGGAATCGCAGCGCTGGTG
>JASLBX010000387.1 GCA_030146385.1 Jiangellaceae bacterium
CGAGGTCGCCCCCGGCCAGCAGGAGATCGACCTGCGGTATGCGGACGCGCTGACCACGGCCGACAACCTCATGACGTTCCGCGTGGTCATCAAGGAGGTGGCGCTGAGCCAGGGCGTGTACGCCACCTTCATGCCCAAGCCGTTCACGCAGTGGCCGGGCTCGGGCATGCACACCCACCTGTCCCTGTTCGAGGGCGACACGAACGTCTTCCACGAGGCGGGCGCCCAGTACCAGTTGTCGAAGACCGGGCGGTCGTTCATCGCGGGCCTGCTCAAGCATGCGCCGGAGATCACCGCGATCACCTGCCAGTGGGTCAACTCGTTCAAGCGGCTGATGGGCGGGGGAGAGGCGCCGGCGTACATCTGCTGGGGCCACAACAACCGGTCCGCCCTGGTCCGAGTGCCCATGTACAAGCCGGGCAAGGGCCAGTCCACGCGGGCCGAGTACCGGGCGCTGGACTCCGCGTGCAACCCGTACCTCGCGTTCGCGGTCATGTTGGCCGCCGGCATGAAGGGCATTGAGGAGGGCTACGAGCTGCCGCCCGGCGCCGAGGACGACGTCTGGGCGCTCACCGAGCTGGAGCGATCGGCTCTCGGTATCGACCCACTGCCGTCCTCGCTGGCCGAGGCGATCCGGGTGATGGAGCGTTCGGAGCTCGTGGCCGAGACGCTCGGCGAGCACGTCTTCGAGTTCTTCCTCCGCAACAAGCGGGCGGAGTGGGACGACTACCGCCGCCAGGTCAGCTCCTACGAGCGCGACCGCATGCTGCCGGTCCTCTAAACTCGCGCCGATGATGCAAGACAGGTTCGAGCACCGGCGCGTCGTCGTCATCGAGCACGAGCCGGGCTGTCCACTGGACCGGTTCGGCGGCTGGCTGCGCGGAGTGAACGTCGAGGTCGTCCGCCCGTACGCCGGTGACGGCGTCCCGGCGTCCATCCGTGACGGGCTCATCGTCCTGGGTGGCCAGATGTCCGCCTACGACGACGGCATCGCGCCGTGGTTGCCCGCCGTCCGCGACCTGCTGGCCCGATCGGCCGCCGAGAGCGTCCCGACCCTTGGCATCTGCCTCGGCGCGCAGTTGCTCGCCGTCGCCTGTGGGGGGCGCGTCGACGTCAGCGCGGCACCGGGACGGGAGTCTGGCATCATCGACGTGCGGTGGCGGCCAGAGGCTGCCGCCGATCCGCTGGTCGCCGGATTGCCCGACCCGTTCCCCGGGCCGAGCATGCATGCCGACGCGGTGGTCGAGCTGCCGCCGGACTCGACCTGGCTCGGATGGAGCGAGATGTACCCGCACCAGGCGTTCCGGGTCGGCTCGGCCGCGTGGGGCGTCCAGTTTCATCCCGAGGTCAGCCTGGCGACGTTCACCGGCTGGGCGCACGAACACCCGGAGGTGGACGTCGAGACCGTGACGGCCGAGTTCAAGCGGCGAGACGCCGAGGTCGCCGCTGCGAGCCGCGTCCTGGCCGAGAGGTTCGCCGAGCCCGTCAGCGGCTCATCCGACAGCGTCCCCTGATGCGCAAGCAGCTGCAGATCGTGGGCGTCATCGCGCTGGGCGGCGTGCTCGGCGCGGAGGCGCGCTACGGAGTCGACCGGGTGGCGGCCGGCAACGCAAGCGACATCCCGTGGGCAACGCTGATCGTCAACGTCACCGGGTGCCTGCTCATCGGCGTGCTCATGGTTGTGCTGCTCGAGCTCACCGCGCCGCACCGGCTGCTCCGCCCGTTCGTCGGCATTGGCGTGCTCGGCGGGTTCACGACGTTCTCGGCCTACGCGGTCGAGGTCCAGGTACTGCTCGACGACGGGCGGGCCCTCGCGGCGCTGGCATACCTCGCTGCGACTCCTGTGCTAGCGGTCGCGTTCTGCTGGGCGGGCGCGGCGCTGGCCCGTACTGTCGTCAACCACCGGCGAGGAGGACATCGATGACGCTGACCGGCCCGGCTCGCAGGCTCACCATCATCGTGGGCGAGGACGACAGCTGGCACGGCAAGCCGCTGTACACCGAGATCGTGCACCGAGCCCACGCCGCCGGCCTGGCCGGGGCCAGTGTCTTCCGCGGCATCGAGGGATACGGCGCGTCGAACCACATCCACACCACGCGGATCCTGAGCCTGTCGGACGACCTGCCGCTCTCGATCGTCATCGTCGACCGGGCCGAGCGGATCGACAAGTTCCTGCCGCAGCTCGACGAGCTGTCCGTGGAGGGCCTGGTCATTGTCGATGACGTGCACGTCGTCCACTACGCGGGGCGAAGCACCACGTGACCGTCCTGTACATCGCGCTCGGCGCCGCCGCCGGAGCGCCCCTGCGGTACCTCGCCGATGTGGCAATTCAGCGCCACCACGACAGCGTCTTCCCGTGGGGCACGCTGGCGGTGAACGTCGTGGGCTCGCTCGTCTTCGGGCTGATCGCCGCCCTGGCCAGGGGTGGTGACCTGAGCGCGGGAGTCGTCGCCGGGCTGGGCGTCGGCTTCTGCGGAGCGCTCACCACATACAGCACCTTCGGGTACGAGACGCTGCGCCTCATCGACGGCGGTGCGCGGTTCTACGCCGTGGCCAACGTCGGCATCAGTGTGGCCGCCAGCCTGGGTGCGGTGTCCGTCGGGTGGACGGTCGGCACTGCTCTCGCCTGATCGGTTAGGTTCGGACACGTGGTCGAGCGAGCGGCGCGGACGTCGAGCAGGGAGGCCTGGCTGGCCCGAGCCGGCTTCGCCGACGCGGCCGCCGCTGCCCGCGAGCTCGACCGTCCCGAACTCGCCGGGCTGGCGGAGGACGAGGGGGTCCTGCGTGCTGTCAGCAGCGCCGCCGACCCGGACCTCGCACTCAA
>JASLBX010000240.1 GCA_030146385.1 Jiangellaceae bacterium
CGTGGACTCCCGTGGCGGCCAGGCGTACCTGACCCGGGGACCCGGGCTGACGAACGAACTGGACGAGGTCGCGCGTGCGGAGTTCGCCAACGAAACCGGCGCGAACCTGGTCATTTCTCTGCATGTCGACCGGCATGACAACCCTGCGGCGTCCGGGGTGGCCACGTACTTCTACGGCCATGACCGGCCGGGTGCCAACAGCGCGATCGGTGAGGTGTTCGCCGGCCTGATCCAGCGCGAGATCGCCGCTCGGACCGATCTGGTGAACTGCCGCACTCATGCGAAGACGTGGGATCTGCTGCGGCACACCAGGATGGCAGCCGTCCGGGTGGAACTCGGGTACATCACGAACCCCGACGACGCCGCCCGCCTCGCCGACCCGCACTTCCGCGACGTCGTCGCCGAGGCCATCGTGGTCGCGGTCCAGCGGGTCTACCTGCCGTCCCATGAGGACGCGCAGACCGGCGTCCTGCGCCTCCGCGACCTGGCCGGCGCCTAGCCCCATCCCGACTTGGTCACCTGATCACTACCTGAGCTGCGCCCACGGTTCGTCAGACGGGGCGGAGAGCCGGTTCGGTGCGGACGGCGCCCATGATGCGATCGAGCGCCACCTCGACCTCCTCGGTCAGCGTGATCCCCGTGCGAAGGTCGAGTCGCAGCCGCGGCCACTTTGGATGCGGACGAATCGTCTTGAATCCAACAGCAAGCAGGAAGTCGGCCGGAAGCAGGCAACTTGGCTCGTTATTGCGGGCGTCACCGAACGCCTCGATCGCCCTGGTGCCGCGCCGGACCAGACTCCGTGCGGCGGCCTGCACCAAGGCCCGGCCAAGGCCTTGGCCGCGAAGTTCGGGATCGACGCGCGCCGTCACGAGTTGGATCGCATCGGCCGAGATCGGGCTGGTTGGAAACAGCTTTGACCGTGGCACGAACGCCGCCGGCGCGTAGATTGCATACCCTACCGGGGTATCGCCAGCGTATGCGATGGTGCCGCACGATCCCCATTCAAGAAGAGCCGCGGAGACCCACGCCTCCTTCTCCAGTTCCGGGTCTCCGGCTTCGATGGCACGGCGGCCGGCAACCTCATCGAGTTCCCAGAACACGCAAGAGCGGCAGGGAAGGCCGGTGTCGTCGAGGTTGTCCAGGGTCAGCGCGGAGAACCGGCGACCCACCGATCCCACAGCCGACCTCCTTCAGCCGGTTCGCTACTCCGTAGACTGTGCGCCGATCGTAGCGACGATCCGCTCAAGATCGTCGATGCTGGCGAACTCGATCGTGACCTTGCCCTTGCTCCTGCCCAGGTCGACCTTCACCCGCGTGTCGAGGTGCTCGGAGAGCTCAGCGGCGATGTCGTTCAGCCGCGGTGCGACGGGTTTTGGCGACTTGTTGCGTGACCGCCGCTTGGACTCATCGTGCTCGCCTCCGAGAGCCACGATCTCCTCGGCCGACCGCACGCTCAGCCCTTCGGCCACGATCCGCTGGGCGAGCCGTTCCTGTTGACCAGCGTCCGTCAATGCAAGCAGCGCCCGGGCGTGCCCGGCGGAGAGCACACCTGCGGCGACCCGCCGCTGAACGAGCGGCGGCAGCTTCATCAACCGCAATGTGTTGGATATCTGTGGTCGAGAACGCCCGATCCGAGCGGCCAACTCGTCGTGCGTGCAGCCGAAGTCATCCAGCAGTTGCTGGTAGGCCGCGGCTTCTTCCAGCGGGTTGAGGTTGCTGCGGTGCAGGTTCTCGAGCAGCGCGTCGCGCAGCATCTCGTCGTCCTGCGCGTCGCGGACGATCGCCGGGATAGTCGGCAACCCGGCCTGCTGGACCGCGCGCCACCTCCGCTCCCCCATGACGAGCTCGTACCTGTCCGCACCGGAGGGCCGGACGACGATGGGCTGGAGCAGCCCAATCTCCCGCACCGAATGGACGAGTTCGGTCATCGCCTCTTCGTCGAAGTCCTGCCGCGGCTGGCGAGCGTTGGGCTGGATCGACGCGACCGGAAGCTCGGCAAATCGGGCACCATCCACCGGCACCAGATCGTCGTCGATCCCTTGAGAGGCGCCGGCGACAGTGCCACCCTCGCCGTTCTCGGGAGCCGTTTCACGTGGAACCGTGGTCACCGCGGCGACTCCACGCTCGCGGTCATCCGGGCCGGTTGGGATCAGCGCCCCCAGGCCACGGCCGAGGCCGCGCCGCCGCTCGGTCATCGAACCTCCTGGCTATCAGTTGGTCGTTCGGAACGGTCCGTTGCTCCACGAATGGCGATCTCCTTCGCGGCCTCCAGGTAGGACATTGCGCCACTCGAACCCGAATCCCAGGTCATCACGGTCTGACCCTGGCTGGGCGCTTCACTGATCCGTACTGACCGCGGGATCATTGTCCGCAAGGCAATATCGCCGAAGTGCTCGCGTACATCATCGACCACGTCCGCCGCGAGGCGGGTACGGCCGTCATACATGGTCAACAGAATCGTCGACACGTGCAGCGCCGGGTTCAGGTGCGCCTGAACCATCTCGATCGCCTGCTGCAATTGCAGCAGCCCCTCAAGGGCGTAGTACTCGCACTGGATCGGGATGAGCGCCTCGTCTCCGGCCACCAGAGCATTAACCGTCAGGAGGCCGAGCGACGGCGGGCAGTCGATGAACACGTAGTCGTAGCGCCGATCGCCGTCCTCGTATCCGGCCACGTGCTCGCGCAGCGCTGAGCGGAGCAGCGTCCGCACATTCCCCCGCGATCGTCCTTCCGCCGGTGCACCCACCTTCTCCCGCGCGTCCGCCTCGGCAAGCTCGAGCTCGGCTCCGGCCAGGTGGATCGTTGCCGGAACGCACCACAAGGTGTCGAACCGGTCCACCTTGCGCACTACGTCGTCCATGGGCGCGCCTTCAACCAGAACGTCGTACACGCTCGGCAGCTCTGAGTTCCACCGGTCGATGTCGAACGCCGTGGTCGCGTTGCCCTGTGGGTCAAGGTCTATGACCAGGACCCGGAGTCCACATGAGGCCAGCGCAGCCGCCAGGTTGACCGCAGTCGTGGTCTTCCCCACGCCGCCTTTCTGGTTCGCGACAACGAGAGTCCTGCTGCGGTATGGCGCCGGCAGGCCGATCCGGCGCGTTGCTTCGGCCATCACCGCGGTGGCCGCCTGCCGGGCGATCGGCGTGTCCGCGCCGCCCTCATTCCTCGAGGTCGCCAGTTCCGCCGCCGTGACCGGTCGACCCGGACCACCTGCGGTCATCCTGCTGGGATCGTGTGGAACATCAAGCAGCGGGCGCTCCGGGCCGCCGCCCATAACCGGATGCTGCTCACTGGCCATGGTCGGCATCACCTGTCTCCTCGACCTCCCCCTTTGCGTCCGGCCAGCCGAGCTTGCCGTCCCCATCGTCATTCGCGGCCTCCGGCCAGCCTAGGCCACTGCCACGCTTCTGCATCGCTAACTCCTCCGGCGCCTCGAACGAGTTGAACGAGTCCTACGTCCGCCAACCTGCGACCCATCTCCCGCCTCAATCACCGCCGCCAGCGTCGGCGGGTCGACCACATCAGCACCGTACTCATTCACACCCCAGTTCGCGGCACCAAGCATCCGAAGCGCGCCCGCAGCTTTGGCAAGCTCCTCATGTACCGAGCTCCCCTTCAGCGCAACCAGGAGGCCGCCGGAGCGCAACACGGGAAGTGCCCATCGCGCAAGCCGCTCCATCGGCGCCACCGCTCGCGCCGTCACCACGTCCACGATCAGGTCACCATGCAAGTCTTCCGCACGCGACCGGACGATGCGTGCGTTCGGTAAGTCGAGTCGGGCAACGACTTCGTTCAGGAACACGGATCGCCGCAGCAACGGCTCCACCAAGGTGATCGCGACATCGGGACGCACAAGTGCCAGCACAATGCCCGGCAAGCCGGCTCCGGAGCCCACGTCAGCCACCGTGGAACCCTCCGGCAGCGCGCCCTGGACCACCGCGCAGTTCAGCAAGTGCCGCTCCCACAACCGAGGCACCTCACGCGGACCCAGGAGTCCGCGCTCGATCCCGGGGCCGGCCAGCAGATCGGCGTACCGTTCGACTCCCTTGAGCCGATCGCCGAAGTACTCAACGGCAACGGGCGGCGGTGCCGGAGCTCCGCCGCCCGTCGTTTCACGTGAAACCGTGCCCATCACATACGCCGGATCACCACGTACCGCTTCGGCTCCTCGCCTTCGGACTCACTCCGCAACCCGGCAGCCGCTACGACGTCGTGCACCACCTTGCGCTCGAATGGTGTCATCGCGCCCAACGCTTCCGGCTCACCGGTCTTCTTCACGTGCGCCACGGCGTGCTCGGCCAACGCGGTCAACTCGGCCCGCTTCCGCGCGCGGAAGCCGCCGATGTCCAGCATCAGGCGACTGCGCTCGCCGGTCTCGCGGATCACCGCAAGCCTCGTCAGGTCCTGAAGCGCGTTCAGCACACTGCCATCCTCGCCGACCAGCTCGCTCAGATCGGCGCCCACGATCGACACCATCGCACGGTCGCCTTCGACATCCATGTCGATGTCCCCGTCCATGTCCGCGATGTCGAGGAGCCCCTCGAGATAGTCCGCTGCGATGTCGCACTCCCGCTCGAGCGCATTCACGTCCGGCGCCACCGCCTCGCCGCTCACCGTCGCGTTGCTCTCGCTCATGGTCACCGCTTGCCCTTTCGCTGTGCCCGGGTGGTTCTCTTCGGCTGTCGCCGCGCCGGCTCCGCAATAGCCACCGGTCCGGGGTCACCGTCAGTCGAGGCCACGTCCTCATCAACAGGCTGGCCGTGCTTGCGCGCCTTGGACTGCATGCGCCGCTTGCGTGCCTCCTCAGCGGGAGACCCTGGCGCTGGCATCCGCCGGATCACGTAGAACTGCTGACACATGGTCCAGATGTTCGACGTCAGCCAGTAGATAACCACGCCCAGTGGGAAGTACACCCCAGAGAAGGCAAACACCAGCGGAAGCACATAAAGCAGGATCTTCTGCTGTTGCGCGAAGGGGCCCTCCAGCGCCTCCGGCGGCATGTTCTTGCGCATGATCTGGCGCTGCGTCAAAAACGTGGTCGCCACCATCAGGATCACCAGTACGACCGCAATGATTCGCACCTGCACGGTAGGCGCGTCCAAGAATGTGGCGGACAGTGGCGCGTTGAAGATCTCCGCCTGTCCCGCCGACTCGAACAGGTCGGCTCGATCCCTGAACGCACCTCGTGGCACGTCGTTCGCCACCCCGTGCAGCACCCGGAACAGTGCGAACAGGAACGGCGCCTGCATCAGGATCGGTAGGCAGGACGCGAAAGGGTTGGTCCCCGCGTCCTTGTAGAGCTTCATCATCTCCTGCTGGAGACGCTCCCGGTCGCCCTTGTACTTCTGCTGAAGCGCCCGCACCTTGGGCTGCAGGATCTGCATGTTCCGCTGCGCCTTGATCTGCCGCACGAACAGCGGGATCAGCAGGATCCGGATCACGATGACCAGACCGATGATGGCCAGCAGCCAGTTCACACCGTCATGCGAGATGCCGAGGACGGTCTGGAAGAGCCAGTGCCAGCCCATCATGATCCAGCTGACCAGGTAGTACAGGGGGCTAAGGACGGTGTCCACGGGTTGTCAGGCTCC
>JASLBX010000437.1 GCA_030146385.1 Jiangellaceae bacterium
GCACCCGCCAGCTCGACGGGGCCCACGTGGAGTTCGTCTCACGCATCCGCAACCCGATCGGCGTCAAGCTCGGGCCGACGACCACCGCCGACGAGGCGCTCACCCTCATCGACCGACTGGACCCCGCGCGTGAGCCGGGCCGGCTGACCTTCATCACGCGCATGGGCGCGGGCAAGATCCGTGATCTGCTGCCACCGCTGATCGAAAAGGCGAGCACCGCCGGGCTTGTGGCGTCGTGGATCTGCGACCCCATGCACGGCAACACCTACGAGGCGCCGAGCGGTCACAAGACCCGGCGGTTCGACGACGTGATCGACGAGGTGCGGGGCTTCTTCGAGGTGCACCGCGCGCTGGGCACGCATCCGGGCGGTGTCCACGTCGAGCTGACCGGCGACGACGTCACCGAGTGCGTAGGCGGCGGCGACCCCATTGCCGAGGATGGGCTGGGGGAGCGGTACGAGACGCTCTGCGACCCGCGGCTCAACCGCACCCAGTCGCTGGAACTGGCCTTCCTCGTCGCGGAGTTGCTCGAAGCCCGCTGACGCCGCCGGCCGGGTGGCGCGAACATCACTAGGCGAGTCGGTGCCGTACCACCCGCACGCGCCTGGTCCGGCAGGGCTGCGCCTGCTGAACGTGATCGACCGGACGGGGCTTAGGGTCGGGCTATGGCCATCGACCTTCGCAGCGACACTGTCACCCGTCCGGTGCCGGGCATGCTGGCGGCGATGGCTGCCGCCGAGACCGGAGACGACGTCTACGGCGAGGATCCGACGGTCAGCGCGCTCGAGGAGCGGGCGGCCGGGCTGCTCGACAAGGAGGCGGGCCTGTTCACGGTCACCGGCTCGCTGGCCAACCTGCTCGGGGTGCGCTCGCACGTCCAGCCCGGCCAGGAGGTCCTGTGCGAAGCGCGCGCCCACATCGTCCGGGCCGAGCTGGGTGGCCACGCCGCGCTGCACGGGGTCACGAGCCGGACGTGGTCAGACCCCCGGGGGTATGTCGATCTGGACGCAGTGGCGGGCCTGCTTGCGCCGGACGCCGGCCCGTACCTGGTCTCGACCGCTGCCGTCGCGGTGGAGAACACGCACAACTTCGCGGGCGGGACGGTCCAGCCGCTGGACGATCTCAAGGGTCTACATGACCTGGTGGCCGGCACGGGCGTAGGCCTGCATCTGGACGGCGCCCGGCTGTGGAACGCGCACGTCGCGACCGGCATCAGCCTGGCGGCGTACAGCAGCTTCGTCGGCACGGTGTCGGTGTGCCTGTCCAAGGGCCTCGGGGCGCCGGTCGGGTCGGTACTGGTCGGCAGCGCGGACGCGATCGCCGAGGCCAGGCAGTGGCGTAAGCGGCTGGGGGCCGGCTGGCGGCAGGCCGGCGTGCTCGCCGCGGCCGGGCTGTACGCGCTCGATCACCACATCGAGCGGCTTGCGGAGGATCACGCGAACGCCTGCACCCTGGCGGCCCTGCTCGCCGACACCGGCGCCGTGGATCCGGACCAGGTGGAGACGAACATCGTGATGATCGACACGACGTCAACTTACCTCGACGCCGCCGAACTGGTCACCCGGGCCCGCGCCGAGGGCGTGTTCGCGGGCGCGGTCGGCCCGCAGACCGTACGCCTGATCACACACCTCGACGTCACCGCCGACGACTGCCGCAAAGCGGGCGAGACGCTGGCCCGCATCCTCACCAAACCAGCCCCGTGATCGTCGGCACTTACCGGCTACATAACCCGGAAAGTGCCGATGATCATGCGATTGGACGGCGTTCGGCGGGCTTTCGTCCGAGCAGCGGGGGAAGCCGACGCACGCTCGAAGCCAGCTCGCGCAGGTCGACTCCGGACAGCGCCTGCGCACCGTCCACCAGGGCGTCCTCGGGGTAGGGGTGGACGTCGACGAGGATGCCGTCGGCGCCGACGCCGATCGCTGCCCGCGACAGCGGCAGGACGAGTTCCCGGCGGCCGCCTGAGTGCGACGGGTCGACCACGACCGGCAGGTGCGACAGGCTGTGCACGACCGGCACGGCTGAGATGTCGAGAGTGTTGCGGGTGGACGTCTCGAACGTCCTGATGCCGCGCTCGCACAGGACGATGTCGAGGTTGCCGCGCTGCGCGACGTACTCGGCGGCATTGAGCCACTCGTCGACGGTGGCCTGCATGCCGCGCTTGAGCAGGACGGGACGCTGTGCCTTCCCGGCGGCCTGCAGCAGCGCGTAGTTGTGCATGTTGCGGGTGCCGATCTGGAGCATGTCCGCGTACGAGGCGACCAGCGGAACGTCATGCGCGTCGACCACCTCGGTGACCACCGGAAGGCCGGTTGCCGCACGCGCCTCGGCGAGGATGCGCAGGCCCTCCTCGCCGAGTCCCTGGAACGACTGCGGCGAGGTGCGGGGCTTGAACGCTCCGCCGCGCAGCAGCGTGGCGCCGGCCGCCTTGGCCATCTCGGCGGCTTCGAGCGTCTGCTGCAGCGACTCGACCGCGCACGGGCCGGCGATGAGCGTGAACGTGTCGGGACCGATCGGCACGCCCGCCGGCCCGCCAACCATCACGGTCGTCCGGCCGGATGTGTCGTCGCGTCCGACCAGCTTGTACGGCGAGGAGACGCGAAGGACCTCGGCTACACCAGGCATCGCCCGCAGGTTCAACGCACGGAACTCGTCCACGTCGCCGACCAGGCCGATGATCGTCCGCGTTACACCGCGGCTGACGAACGCCTTGCCTCCGGCATCGCGCACGCGGGCCACGACGGCGTCGATGTGCACACCCGCCGTGCCCGGTTTCATGACGACGACCATCGGAACTCCCTTACTGCGCACGTTGACGATACGTCGGCAGGTCCGCAATTCGGACGAGTTATCCGCCAAGTAAGACGAATGGTTACGGCGCGGTCACCGGTCCGTTATCGCAGCGACTTGAGCAGCCCCACATCGGCGGCGTGGGCCTCCGGCCCGCCCGGGGTTTCCAGCACCACCGGAAGCCCCGCGACCGCCGGGTGGGCGAGCAATTCGCGGAACGGTTCGAGGCCGATCCGGCCGGCGCCGATCCGCTCGTGCCGGTCGCGAAACGCTCCGCAGGCGTCCATCGAATCGTTCGCATGGACCGCCGCCAGCCGGCCCGCGCCGGCGACCGCCACGAGCCGGTCGAGAGTCGCTGTCATGCCGCCCGGAGCCGAGATGTCGTGACCGGCGGCGAAGGCGTGGCAGGTGTCAAGGCAGACCTTGGCACGCGGGTGGCGCTCAAGCGCGTCCAGGTACGGCTTGAGGTCGTCCACTCCTGCCGCGAGCGACTGGCCCTGGCCAGCGGTCGGCTCCAGCCACAGGTCCGGCGCGTCGCCCGGAAGCACGCCCAGCATCGGCAGGAGCGCCTCGCGGACCTGCCGCAGCCCTGAGTCCCGCCCGCCGGCGGTGACGCAGGAGCCGGTGTGCACGACGACGCCCTCCGCGCCGATCGCCGCACCCCGGGAGAAGGCGTGCGCGATGCTGGCGATCGAGCGTTCGTAGGTGAGTGGCGTGGGCGAGCCCAGGTTCACCAGGTAGGCCGAATGGACCATGACCCTCAGGCCATGCTCGTCCGCGCCAGTGCGGAAGGCGGCGTCGGCTGCCGGATCGCCCGGGTGGGTCGCCCAGCCACGCGGGTTGCCGAGGAAGATCTGGATGGCCTCAGCGCCCATGGCGGCGGCTCGCTCCGGGACGAGATCGAGACGTCCTCGGGTGGACAGATGCGTCCCGACGGCGGGTTGTGGGTTCACGTGGGCGAGGAGGCGGCTCAGCGGACGATAAGCTCGATTTGCTGGTCAGGCTTGATCTCGCGGCCCCCGCGCGGTCGTTGATCGACGACTATCTCCTGTGGGAAGATCCCCCGCCGTTTCTCGATCTTGATGTTGGTGAAGCCGGCTTCGCGGAGGATCCGCTCCGCGTCCTCGACGAACTGGCCCCGCACATCGGGCAGGCCGATCTTGGACTCTTGGGCCGCCACGACCAATGTGATCGTGTCGCCCTTGAATCCCGTGCCGGAGTTCGGCGACTGCGAGATCACGAACCCCTCCCGCACGTTGGCGTTCGGCTGCTCCTGCCGCTCGACCTCGAAGCCTGCCTCGCGCAGCTGTTGCTCGGCCTGGCCGGCGTCCTGCCCGGTGAAATCAGCGATCTCGATCGGTTCGCGGCCCTTGCTGACGTACACCGGGACTTGCTCGTCGGCGCGCAGCTCGCGGCCCGGATCGACGCCCTGGCCGATGACCACGCCTTCGTCCATCTGATCGTCGTACCGCTCTTCGACGACGGGCACCAGCTTCTGTTCCTCGAGCAGCGCTTCTGCATCCTCCTGCGTCTTTCCGCGCAGGTCCGGGACGGTGTACCGCTCGGCGCCCGACGAGGTGATCAAGGTTATGTACTGGCCCCGGAGCAGCCGCTCGCCGGCCTCCGGCTGGGTGCGGACCACGTTGCCGGCTTCAATGACCTCGGACGGCTCGGTGCCGCCCGGTTGGACGCGGAGGCCCTCCTCGTCGGCCAGCCGAGCCGCCTCCTCCAAGGTCAGGTCCAGCATGGAGGGGACGGTGACGTAGCGGCCCTCGCCCAGCCACCACGCGCCCGCCGCCACCCCGGCCGCAAGCAGCAGACCCGCCACGAGGAGAACCGGACCGACCCAGCGGCGACGCCGCCGGCTGGCCCGCCGGGCGGGCACGTCGGGACGGCGCTCGCGGCGCGCGGGCGGCAACCCGGTCTCTCGGCGGGCCGGCAGATTCCGCCGCGCGGGCTCTGACGCCGGAGCCTGCGCGGGCATCACGGTCGTCTCCCAGGTGCGGTCGGTGGGGGGTTCGATGCCCGGCACCGACATCGCCTCGGTGAAGGACACGCCGGCCGCCTCGCGGGTCTCGAGCCCGTCGACGGCCGGCCCCACCGCATCGAAGGCGACCGAGGCCGCCTCGGCGAACTGCCCGGCGTCGGCGAATCGCTCCTGGGGGTCGCGCGCGGTGGCCAAGCCCACCAGCCCGTCCACGATCGACGGGATGTTGGGGTCGGACTCCGACGGCTTGGGAACGTCGTTGTCGATGTGGCTCCGCACGACCACGAAGTCGGTCGGACCGGTGTGCGGCGGCGACCCCGTGAGCATCTCGTAGAGCATGATGCCGGCCGAGTAGACGTCGGAACGCGGCGTGGCCGGCTCGCCGAGCGCCTGCTCGGGCGAGATGTAGTTGACCGTGCCGAGGAGCAGTCCCCGGGTGGTTGTGCCGGTGTCGCTCAGGGCCCGCGCGAGCCCGAAGTCGGCGACCTTGACCCGGCCGCTCTTTCCAACCAGCACGTTCTCCGGCTTGACGTCGCGATGGACGATGCCGGCCTCGTGCGCAGCACTGAGTGCGGCCAGCACCGGCTGGATCGTCTCCAGGGCCACCGCAGGTTGCAGCGGTCCGCGGTCGCGCAGGACCTGCCGGAGGGTCCGGCCCTCGACGTACTCCATGGCGAGGAAGACCGTTCCGTCGTCCTCACCCTGGTCGAACACGCCCACCACGTTTGGATGGGACAGGCGGGCAGCCGAGCGGGCTTCGCCGATGAACCGCAGCACGAAGTCGTTGTCGGCGGCGAGCTCGGGATGCATCACCTTGAGCGCGACGACGCGCTCCAGCCGGGTGTCGACCGCGCGGTACACCGTCGCCATGCCGCCGCGGGCCAGGGACGCCTCGACGCGGTACCGGCCGTCGAGCAGGCGGCCGACCGATGCGTCGGAGACGGACAGATCCACGGTCGCTCAGTGTACGGCCGGATCGCCAGAAACGAGCAGATCTGCTACGCGACCCGTGCGGTTGCGGCGGTGACGAGGGCCTCGAGGGCTGCTTCAGCCTCCGGCGTCAGCGCCGCGTCCGCCAGAGCCTGCCGCGACGCTTCCACCAGGCCGGCGACCTGGGTCTCGACGGCATGCAGAGCCCCGGTCTCGATGATGATCTGGCGCAAGCTGTCGACCCCTGCGGCGTCGAGGGCCCGATCGCCGAGCAGCCGGTTTACGGTTTCCGCGGCGACGGGATCGGCCCGCTCGAGCGTGTAGGCGATGAGCAACGTCCGCTTGCCCTCCCGCAGATCGTCGCCGGCCGGCTTGCCCGTGCTGGCCGGGTCGCCGAACACGCCGAGCACGTCGTCGCGGAGTTGGAACGCCTCGCCGAGGGCCAGACCGTAGCGCGAGTACGCGGCCAGCAGGTCCGGCCCCGCGCCGGCCGCGCTGCCACCCAGCACGAGCGGCCGCTCGACCGAGTACCGCGCGGCCTTGTAGGACACGACCGTCCGGGCCAGCTCGGCGAGTCGATCGGGCCGGCTGGCACCCGTCGCCTGGGCCACGACGTCGAGGTACTGGCCGGCGCCGACCTGGGCGCGCATCTGGTCGAACACCGGCCGAGACCGGCGCAGCGCAGCGTCGTCGAGGCCGGATTCGTTGAACAGCTCGTCGCTCCAGCCCAGGAGCAGGTCGCCGAGCAGGACGGCGGCGGCGGCTCCGAACCGGTCCGGGTCACCGGCCCAGCGGTCATGGGCGTGCCGGGTGGCGAACCGGCGGTGGACCGACGGCATGCCGCGGCGCGTGTCCGATCGGTCGATGAGGTCGTCGTGGACGAGCGCGGCGGCCTGGAAGAGCTCCAGCGCCGCGCCGACCGACACGACGGCGTCGTCGTCGGGACCTCCGGCTCCGCGCCAGCCCCAGTAGCAGAACGCCGGGCGCAGCCGCTTGCCGCCACGGAGGAAGTCGGCGGCCGCGTCGACGAGGGCACCGAGCTCGGGGTGAATTCCGGTGAGGACGGCGCGCTGGTCGTCGAGGAACCCGTCGAGCACGTCCTGCAGGCGGGGCCGCAGGGCCCGGACCGGATCGTCCACCAGCGCGTTCACAGCGACCGAGCCTACGCGTGCCGGACGCGACGGCTCCCGTTCGCCTGCCGGGACGATGTGTGCCCGGATGGCGAGACGACGATCCCAGGACGTGGACGCGTCGATACGCTGGCAGGGTGACTCTGGGACTCCCGTCGATGATGCCGGGTGGCGCGACCACCATCAAGGAGCTGCTCGAGGCCGGCCGCCAGTCGTTCTCGTTCGAGTTCTTCCCGCCCAAGACGCCGCGCGGCGAAGACCTGCTCTGGAGCGCCATCCGCGAGCTCGAGCCGCTGCAGCCCACCTTCGTGTCGGTGACCTACGGTGCGGGCGGCGGCACGAGGGACAAGACGGTCGCGATCGTCGAGCGGATCACTGCGGATACCACGCTGACCGCCGTCGGCCATCTCACGGCGGTCGACCACTCGGTGGCCGAGCTGCGGCACATCATCGGCCGGTTCGCCGACGCCGGTATCCGCAACATCCTGGCGCTGCGCGGCGACCCGCCGGGTGACCCTCAGGGTCAGTGGATCCGGCACCCGCAGGGCCTCGGGTACGCCGACGAGCTGGTAAGCCTGATCAAGGCGTCCGGCGACTTCTGCGTCGGTGTGGCGGCCTTTCCCGAGAAGCACCCGCGCTCGCCGGATCTGGACACCGACATCCGGTACTTCGTGCACAAGTGCCGGGCGGGCGCCGACTTCGCGGTGACCCAGATGTTCTTCCACATCGAGGACTACCTGAGGCTGCGCGACCGGGTGGCGGCCGCCGGCTGCGACGTCCCCATCATTCCGGGTGTGATGCCGGTGACGAACGTCCGGCAGATCGAGCGGTTCGCCGTACTGTCCGGGGCCACCTTCCCGCCCGACCTGGCCGAGCGGCTCTACGCCGTCGAGGACCATCCCGAGGCAGTGCGGGCGATCGGCGTCGAGGTCGCCACCGACCTGTGCGAGCGGCTGCTCGCCGAGGGCGCGCCCGGCCTGCACTTCTACACCCTGAACCGCTCGACCGCCACGCGCGAGATCTACAGGTCCTTACACCTCGACCAGCTCGCTCGGGCGTGATCGGCGGGTGAACGCCACAGGCACGCCACCTCGCGTACCCTCGAATTCGTGAACGACGGAGTGGCGCAGGCGGCCGACCTCTTGGCTGGCCGCAGTGCCGTGGTGCTGACCGGCGCCGGCATCAGCACCGACTCGGGAATCCCCGACTACCGGGGCCCGGGCTCCCCGCGCCGGTCGCCGATGACGTACAGCGAGTTCTGCTCGGGCGAGCAGGCTCGCGTCCGGTACTGGGCGCGGAGCTTCGCCGGTTGGCCTCGCATGGCTGAGGCCGAGCCCAACGCCGGCCACCACGCGGTCGCGGCGATGGAGGGGTGCGAAGCCGTATTCGGACTGATCACACAGAACGTCGACGGGTTGCACCGCAAGGCCGGCAGCCGAACCGTCGTGGAGCTGCACGGCCGACAGGCGCAGGTGGCCTGCCTGGGTTGCGGGTCCCGGTTCGACCGGGAGTGGCACCAGCGGCGACTGGCCGAGCTGAATCCCGGGTTCGACCCCACCCCGCTCCAGCTCGCACCGGACGGCGACGTCGACCTCGGTAGCGTGGCCGGCTACCGTGTCGCCGCGTGCCCGCGCTGCTCGGGCGTGCTGAAGCCAGACGTCGTTTTCTTCGGCGAGGCCGTGCCGCGCGACCGGGTGGCCTGGTGCTTCGAGTTGGTCGACGCGGCGGAGGCGCTGCTCGTCGCCGGTTCGTCCCTGACCGTGCTGTCCGGCTACCGGTTCGCCCGGCACGCCCACGGCCGCGGGATTCCGATCGTGATCGTCAACCGCGGCGAGACGCGGGCGGACCCGCTGGCGACGCTGAAGCTGGATGCCGGGTGCTCAGAGATCCTCGGCGCGCTGGCCACCGCGGTAGCGGGCGCTCCAACCCGCCTGGCGGCCCGCTAGGCGCGACCGACCAGGTCCGCGACGATCATCGACGACAGCCCGACCAGGGGAAGGCCGGGCCCCGGGTACGTCGAGCTGCCCACATGGAACAGCCCGGAGACGGGGGTGCGGTTGCCCGGCCGTCGCAGCAGTTCCCATGCCGTGCCGACGCCCAGGCCCCATGCGGCCCCGCCAGCGACGCCTGTTGCCTGCTCGGCGTAGTGCGGGCTCAGGACCGCGTGCCACCGGACGTGCGGCCGCAGGTCGAGGC
>JASLBX010000443.1 GCA_030146385.1 Jiangellaceae bacterium
GTCGATCGCTGCACATCCCGCAATCCCGTCCACGCTGGACCTGCCGTACACCAGCGCAATCCTGAGGAACTCGCAGTTCCAGCACCCAACGCGCACACTCATCCACGGAGTACGGAAGCTCCCCGCGGCACACTTCCTCGTGTTCGATCGTGGTGGCGTGCACGTTCAGCGTTACTGGGATCCGGGCAGTGTCGCCGAGCGGACCACTACGGACGATGGCGAGTGCGTCGAGGAGTTGCGCGCGCTGCTCCGGCAGTCGCTCAACGATCGGCTGCCGTCCTCCGGCGCAGGCGTGGGAGCACACCTGTCCGGTGGGCTCGACTCATCCAGTGTCGCTCTGATGACGGCGACTCTCCTCGAGGGTCGAGGCCATGACCTGAGCGCCTACTCTTGGGCGCCGCCTCGGGAGGTCGTGCCAGCGGTCGAGCGTGACGAGCGCGACCTGGTCGAGGCGGCCGCTCAATTCGGGGCGGTTCGGCCCCGATATACGCACCTCCGGCCGGCCGACATCGTTGAATTCGCGTACCGCGACGTCGCGCTGCGACCTAGATCAACCCTGAATTTCGAAGTTGCGACGAGCCGGCAGGCGGTCGATGCCGGCGTGCGAATGCTCTTCTCCGGGTGGGGAGGAGACGAGGTGATCGCGTTCAACGGCCGGGGGTATTTCGCCGACCTGGCTCGACGGGGACATCTCGCGACGGTTCAGCGCGAGCTTAGGCTGCGATCGCGCATCCAAGGGGGTTCGTTACGCGGTGCGTGGAAAGCGCGGGTCGTACTGCCCCTGCTCCCAGACAGGGCGCTCCGAAACGGATCGGGGGGATCCGCACCGCTTCCGGCAGAGCTACGCCCGGAGTTTGCAAACGTATTGGCTGCCATAGAGCCGCTGAAGCACGAGCCCTTTCCCCGAGAGCGTCCAGGCGTTCATCGGATGCAGGCCTCGTTGCTCCAGTTCGGTCATCTTCAGTATCGGATGGAGTCCTGGGCGGCCCACGGCGCAGCTCTCGGCCTCAGCTACACGTTCCCGCTGCTTGACCGGCGGATCATGGAGTTCGCCCTCAGCCTGCCCGGACGGATGTTCTTCAGGGACGGCTGGAAGCGCTGGCTTTTCCGGACGGCAATGGAGGGCATTCTGCCGGATGTTGTCCGCTGGAATCCGAAGAAGTATGACGATGCCGCCGGACGCCACCTTCGAAGCGTGCTGCTCGAACCGGCTGACGTGTACCGAGAACCACTGCTGGAACGCAAGGACAACCCGCTCGTGGAAGTAAGAGTCCTCCTGGCCGAGCAGGATCGTCAGCAACAGCTACGGTCCTCGTCCAATGGATCTGCGTCCCGCTCGGCGTCGCCGCCCGTCGGTGGCGGCGCGTGGCTCGCCTTCACCCGGTTGCAGCCAGCATGAGCACGGCAACGCATCGAACGGAGCAGCAGTACTGGTTCCGCGCTTACCGGCTTCTCTTTGCTGCCGCCATACCCATTCCTGAGTTGCTGACAGTGGACGTCCCTGATCCCCAGCAGGGCAATGCACCTGACGTGACGATCACAGTCCAAGACTTTCCGGACGAACTTCCGGACGCGCTGGAATCCAGTGCGGTCCACGAGGTAAACGCCGGAGCGCTCCTGTTGCGCGTCGCCGGCGTCGGCCGATACCTGGTTAGCGACGGCCGCGAAATCCTAATCGATCCCGACCCGGCGGCAGCGGCACACGACGTACGCGTTTACCTGCTGGGCACGTGTCTCGGGGCACTACTCCACCAGCGCGGCTTCCTCGTCCTGCACGCCAGCGGCGTTGCCACGGATCGGGGCTGCGTGCTGTTCGCAGGAGAGTCGGGAGCGGGGAAGAGCACACTGCTCGCTGAACTCCTACGTCGCGGCTACAAGATGGTCGTCGACGACGTGTGTGCCGTCCGCTTCGACGCTGCGGGCCAGCCGATAGTCGTCCCGTCGTATCCCCGGACGCGCCTGTGGGCAGATGCGGCCGCCCGGTTCGCGATCGACACGACCAATCTCCCCCGCACGAGACCCACGTGGGACAAGTTCGAGCGGCAGGTGACGGACCAGTTCTCGGACCGCGAAGCGAATCTGACTCACGTGTTCCACCTGGCCGGCCCTTACGACGAACCCGAGGTCTCGCTCGAACGACTCGGTCCGATCGATGCGTTCAGGACGCTCGTCGACAACACGTATCGCGGCATCCTTCTGGACGGCTTGGACCGGCGGACGAGTCACTTCCAGCTCGCGACCCGGGCGGCGAGCTCGGTCAATGTGATCCGACTGAGACGACCCGCTGGCTCGAACAGCGTCGAGGAGCTCGCCGAACTGGTCCTCGGCCATCTGGGCGACGAGTGAGTACTCTTTGCGGAAGATGTGGAGGGGCACAGCATGACTGCTATCTCGGCGGACACCGTCGTGCAACGGAGCGGCGACCTGCTGGCGAACGATCTCAGCGAGACGGAGACGGTGATGCTGGACGTCGCCGGCGGCAGCTACTACGGCCTGAGAGATGTCAGCAAGGCCATCTGGGATCACCTGGAATCACCACTGACCGTTGATGCGCTGTGCGAGCGACTCCTCACGCAATTCGATGTCGACCCGGAGACGTGCCGGCGGGAGACCACCGCCTTTCTCGAGAAGCTTTACGAGCGGGGCCTCATCGTTGCCACGTGAACTCCTGCGGGCGGCTCGCCGGCGTGCCGCGCGCTTCCTCTTGACGCTGCGCGTCTACGTGCTGCTCATTCTCATGCGCGGAGTCATCACCGCATTCTCTCTCCGAAGGATCACCACGCGCCTTGGCGCTCCCATGGAGGAGACTCCGAAAGAAGGCGTGTCAGCCGACCAACTCCGCTACGCACGACGCATCGGATGGGCGATAAGCCGGACGGCGGCGCGTACGCCGACGAATAGCAATTGCTACCCGCAGGCGCTCACCGCGTGGTGGCTTCTGCACAAGAAGCGAATCCCCACCACCTTCTACTACGGGGCCGCGTTCGATGAGGACGGCACCGCGCTCCAGGCCCATGTCTGGTTGCGCTGCGGTCCCTTGGTGGTCACGGGCGGCGGTCCGCGCCGCCGGTTCGCGCCCCTGACCTGGTACGCCGATATCCAGCCTCGGGTCTCACCGGAGCGACAGCACCAGACCTGAGCTCTCAGGTGGCGGACGGACGCAGGTAGGCCGCGGCCTGCAGGCTGAACAGTTCGGCGTACCGTCCGCCGAGCGCCATCAGCTCGTCGTGGGTGCCGTTCTCGATGACCTCGCCTTCATGCAGGACGTAGATACGGTCGGCCGACCGCACCGTTGACAGGCGGTGCGAGATGAACAGGACCGTGCGGCCGGACAGCAACTCGCGCAGCGCCTCGAAGAGCGCGTGCTCGGCGCGCGGGTCCAGCGAAGCGGTCGGTTCGTCCAGGATGATGAACGGCGCGTCCCGGAAGAAGGCACGCGCAATGGCCACGCGTTGCCACTGGCCGATTGAGAGGTCGCGGCCGCCCTTAAACATGCGTGACAGGATCGTCTCGTAGCCGTTTGGCAGCCGTTCGAGGAACTCATGAGCGCTTGCCTGCTGCGCCGCACGGGCGATCTTGTCCGGGTCAGTCACCTTCTCGACCTGGCCGAAGCCGATGTTCTCGCGCGCTGTCAGCTGGTAACGGATGAAGTCCTGGAAGATCAGCGCGATCGACTCGCGCAGGCTGGTGCGCTGGTACTGGGCGATGTCGACGCCGTCCCACCGGATAGCGCCTTCGGCGGGCTCGTACAGCCCAGCCAGCAGTTTGGCCAGGGTGGTCTTTCCCGAGCCGTTCTCGCCGACCAGCGCGATGATCTCACCCGCTCTGACAGTGAGGGAGGCCTGGCGCAACGCCGGCCGGTCGGTCTCGGGATAGGAGAAGGTCAGGTCCTCTGCCTCGAGCGT
>JASLBX010000445.1 GCA_030146385.1 Jiangellaceae bacterium
CGATCATCTCGAGCCCATCGAAGCACTGGGCGAGCTCGTCCGGGGTGCGCAGGTAATACGGCACGCCGCCGGACTCCACGAGCTTGTCCGCGCCCTCGCTGACGGCGTCGCCTGTGGCGGTGCCGTCCCACAGGACGAGGTAACTGCCGGACGGGAACGGCGCCATGAGCTGGTCGACGATCGACCGCACCTCGTCCAACTTCTCGACATAACCCATGACGCCCATGAACATGACCGCCACCGGCTCGGTGAAGTTCAGGACGTTGTGCGCGTCGGCCAGGATGGCGTCCGGTTCGTGGTAGTCGGCGTCCACGTACGCGGTGACGCCTTCCGGAGTCGTGTTCGCGAGCAACGCCCGCGCGTGCGCAAGCACGAGCGGATCGTTGTCGACGTACACGACCCGCGAGTCGGGGTTGATCCGCTGGGCGACCTCATGGGTGTTCTCCATGGTGGGCAGCCCGGCGCCGACGTCCAGGTACTGGCGAATTCCGGCGTCACCGGCGAGGTAGCTCACGACGCGGATCAGGAACTGGCGCGATTCCTTGGCCATCGTGACGATGTCGGGATACGCATCGGCGACGGCGTCGCCAGCCGCCCGGTCGGCTTCGAAGTTGTCCTTTCCGCCCATCCAGTAGTTCCACAGCCGGGCGGCATGTGGAACCGAGGTGTCGAGGTTGGCGGCGGGGTCGCGGGGCGCCCGTTTCATCCACGCGTTGGCGTCACTCATCTGTCCCTGACTCCTGCCTCGGCGTCGCATGACCAGGTTCAAACCGCGGACGTCTGCGCGCCCGCGGCCGTCGCGCTCGCCGGCACACCGGCATTGAGCACCCCGTCGGCGGGCGGGCGCCCGCCTCAACGTCGTAACCCGGCGGAGCCGACGGGCTTATCCAAGCAGATGAGCCGGGTGGATCACCAGGGGCAAGATTCATCTGGTCTGTGCTTTGAAGTCGCGCAGGATCTCGTCGAGGATGTCCGGGGTCCGCGACGGCGGTTCGGCCTGGACGCACAACTGCTCCATCATGGCGGTGTAGTAGTCGACGTCCTCGGCCTTGTCGAGGTAGAGCGCGCTGTTCATCTGCTCGATGTACACCACGTCGGACAGGTCGGGCTCAGGGAATCGCAGGATGGTGAACGGGCCGCCCGCAGCCGCGTGACCACCTGAGGCGAACGGGATAATCTGGATCTTGACGTTTGACAGCTTCGCCACGTCCGCGAGGTGCGCGATCTGCGCGGCCATTACCGTCGCCCCGCCGATTGGGCGACGCAGCGCCGCCTCGTCGAGCACGGCCCACACAGTGGGCGGGTTGTCGCGACTGAGCAGTTCCTGCCGGCGCATGCGCAGCCCGACGCGCCGATCGATCTCCCACGGCGCCGCCATGTGGTGACCGAGCAGGATCACAGCGCGGGCGTACTCGGCGGTCTGGAGCAAGCCGGGGATGAACTGGATCTCGTAGGTTCGGATCAACGAGGCCGAGGCTTCCAGACCGAGGTAGGACTGGAACCAGCCCGGCAGGATGTCGCCCTCGCGGTGCCACCAGCCCGGCGTGTTCGCTTCGCGGACCAGGGCGAGCAGCCTGCTGCGCTCTTCTTCGTCGTCGACTCCGTAGAGCGTCAGCAAGTCGGCAACGTCGCGTTCCTTGAAGCTGACCCGGCCGAGCTCCATCCGGCTGATCTTCGACTCGGAAGCCCGGATCTCCCAGCCGGCCGTCTCGCGACTGATTCCCTGAGCTTCACGCAACCGCCGCAGGTGCGAGCCGAGCAGCATCCTCAGCGCGGTGGGGCCACCGCCGGCCCCACTCGGTGGTTGCGTCATGCTCACGCCCTAAGCCCCGATGGCACAGTCGATCAGATCCCCGAACCGCCATAGTACTCGGTCCGGGGATCATGACACCAGCCCCGGGTGGCGGGACGCCGGGTTACCGGCCCACGAAGCTGTCGAATTCGCCGTTCTTCGAGCCGTCGAGGAAGGCCGACAGCTCAGCGGCCGTGTAAACGAGCGCCGGACCGTGAGGATCTCTGGAGTTGCGCATCGCGATCCCCCCGCCAGGCAGCTTGGCGAGCTCGACGCAGTTGCCGTTCGGGTTGCTGAAGCTGCTCTTCTGCCAAGTGACGCCGGCCAACTCGTCCGCCGGGATGCCGTTGTATGGCTGGAGCATCACGTCTCTCCGCTCTAAGAATGCCGCGGCCACCTGGGCCGTCGCCGTCAGGGATCTGCACGTGCGCGCAGACGATCTTGCTTCCGCACGTCCAACATAACATGCGGATGCACGTGCACCGGCACGATTAAACGACCGATCTCACATCGAGCAGGTAACAAGTGAGCAACGAGATGTTTGGTCACGCGACTTGGTTGGAACCCGCATTTCCGCAGTACAGACGGGCGCAAGCCGAGGTTTTGCTGCAGTACTCGGCCCGCTGAGTTGCCATGCAGACGAAATTGCACGTGCCTTGGGTCTTGCGCTCGCACGCCATAGCTATCATGCTGATGCACGTGCACCAAGGATTCCTCGAGAGCGCGTTGATCCCCGTCCGCGCTGATCGAGTGAGAAGGGCAGGCGTACCGCGGTCTGCATATCCCCTGCACCGCGGTACGACTGCCGAATCCTCTCCACCGCCCGCGACTCCGACGAAGAGGCTCTGAGAGATGGACCTACCTTCGTATCTGGCTATCGGCGCTATTGCAGTTGTGTGGCTCGGCGCTGAGTTCATCGCGTGGTACCGGGCGGAGCGGCGCCACCGCTGACGGCCCGTTCCGCCGCCCTTACCAGCTCGACGTAGCTCGCTCGGCCGGCTCAACGGCCGTATCGGCGTTCACGCTCGCCGTACGAGCGCAGCGCCCGCAGGAAATCCACGCGCCGGAAGTCCGGCCACAGCGCCTCACAGAAGTAGAACTCCGAGTTCGCGCTCTGCCACAGCAGGAATCCGGACAGCCGCTGCTCGCCGCTTGCCCGGATCACCAGGTCCGGGTCCGGTTGGCCCTTCGTGTACAGGTGCTCGGCGATGTGCTCAACCGTGATCACTTCGGCGAGCTTCTCAATGGATGTCCCCTTCGCCGCGTGCTCCTGGAGCAGGGACCGCACCGCGTCCGCGATCTCGCGTCGCCCGCCGTACCCGACCGCCACGTTCACGTGCATGCCGTCGACCTCGCGGGTGCGGTCGGACGCCTCCTTCAGCACAGTGGCGGTCCGATCCGGCAGGACGTCCAGCGCCCCAACGGGATGTACTCGCCACCGCCCACTGCCGGACAAGTCCTCGACCAGGCCTTCGATGATGCCGAGCAGCGGGACGAGCTCCTCTGCCGGCCGGTGCAGGTTGTCCGTGGACAGCAGGAACAGCGTCACGACTCTCACGCCGACTTCGTCGCACCAGCCGAGGAACTCCCTGGCTCGAGCCGCCCCGGCCTGGTAGCCGCTCGTGGTGGAAGCGCCG
Organism: Jiangellaceae bacterium; assembly: GCA_030146385.1. Lineage (GTDB taxonomy): Bacteria > Actinomycetota > Actinomycetes > Jiangellales > Jiangellaceae > JASLBX01. The sequence goes on from JASLBX010000445.1 coordinate 3,430, forward strand.
AACGCTCGAGCCCACCGGCGGTTTCCGTCGAGCATGACCGCGACATGGCCAGGGATCCGAGCCGGGTCCAGGTTTCGCTGGAGCCTGCGCTCGTAGATGCCGTAGAGCAGGTCGGACAGTCCCATGGCCCGCACATACCTCCCGCTGGTGCTCCGCGGGCAGGTTACCCCTTCGCGTTGTGGTTCTGACATTACCCACGCAGCCGGCCCGTACCTACCAGACCGTAGGTTAGGCTCGCGGCCATGGCACTGGACGACCAGATCAAGGACGTGTACGCGGCCGTCAAGCCGAAGCTACGCGGGTGGTTGCACCTGGGAATCTTCCCCGTGGCGGTGATCGCCGGATTCGTCTTCGTCGCCGTTGCCCCGACGAACGCTGCTCGCGTCTCGGGCGCCATCTACACCGTCACGGCGGCTCTGCTGTTTGGCATCAGCGCGCTGTACCACCGAGGGCACTGGTCGCCGCGCGTACGGGCGGTGCTGCGGCGGATCGACCACGCGAACATCTTCCTGATCATCGCTGGGACCTACACGCCCTTCACGATCCTGGTCATCGACAGTCGGGACGCTCGGATCT
>JASLBX010000447.1 GCA_030146385.1 Jiangellaceae bacterium
GAGGTCGCCGCTCCGGTGCTGCTGGTGTCGGTCGGGCTCGCGGGCCTGGTTGCCTCGCTGGGCCGGATCCGCCGCGACCGCGACGAAGCCCGCTGACCCGGTGCGGGCTGCTCACTACGCGGCAGCGCATGCTGCGAGCGCGGTGTCCGGGAAGTCGGTGAACAGCGCCTCGACTCCGAGCCGGAGAAAGGCGTCGTACTCGGCGAAAGCGTCGCCGAACTCGCGGTTGTCCGTCCCGCGGCGTAACTCGGCGGGAAGGAATGCGTTCTCGTTGCGGAACGTCCAGGCATGCACCGCGAGTCCCGCAGCGCGGGCCCGGTCGGCCAGCCCGCTCGGTTCGCCCAGCCGTCCGTCCGGCCGGCGGGGAATAAGCAGCGATTTGTGGGCGCCGATCACGTGGGCGTAACCGGCCACTTCGGCCAGTCCGCTTGGAGTCACCAGGTCGGCGTACGTACGTCCGCCGCCGGCGAAATCATGCGGTTGCCCGGCCGCGTCGATTAGCTGGACAAGCGGGACGTCCACCCGGCCGGCGAGGCGCCGTAGTGAGGACGGTTCGAACGATTGGATGAGCACGGGGACGTCCGGTCCGGCCGCGGCCAGGTCGGCAAGCAGCGGTTCATCGTGCGCTAGTCCGAGGCCCGCGAAGTAGGTGGCCAGCTTGGTCTCCGGGTACACGCCGATGGGGCGGCCGAGGCGGTCTGATTCGGCCCGGGCCAGGTCGACGACCTCCGCGAAGGTCGGAACCGGCGAGCGGCAGTCGTAGAGCAGGTTGCGCTGCCGGAGGTCGGGCAGCCGTTCCCGCGCGCGCAGGGTAGCCAGCTCCGCGGCGTTAAAGTCCTCGACGAACCAGCCGGTGACGATGTTGCCGGCCACGTCCTTCGTCGTGCGCCGGCCGGCGAACTCAGGACGTGAGGCCACGTCGGTGCTGGTCGACAGCTCGTTCTCGTGGCGGGCCACAAGGACGCCGTCGGCGGTGACGACAAGGTCTGGCTCGATGAAGTCCGCACCCAGGGCGATCGCGAGCCGGTACGCCTCCAGGGTGTGTTCGGGACGGTAGCCGCTGGCTCCCCGGTGAGCCACGATGTACGGGCGGTGCACGTCATTCACGGAACGTCCACTGGTCGACCGCGCTGCGAAGCCCCGACGAACACGATGTGACGTCCAGTCGAAAACATTCCGGCGGGTCACTCGTCCGCGTGGAGCCCGAGGCCCACGTCGTCGGGACCGGTCAGGGTGAGCCTGTCGGCCTCGATAAAGTACTCGGCCTCGTCGTTGAAGATCGCCTGCATGGCATCGTCGACCTCGCGGAGCTCCTCCGGGCACGCGGGGTCGGTCTGGACTGTGTCGGTGAACCGCAGAGAACCCTCGCCGATTTCGACACCGCCGTCGAAGTCGCGGCAGCCGCTACTGGCCGTGAACCGCTCCCCCTCGATGACCAGCCACGCCGAGCCTTCCGTCCCCGCCCACATCGAGCTCGCCGCCTCGCCCGAGATGATGGTGTCCACGAGCCACCCGGTGCCCTCGAGCGGACGGTCGGGGTCGGCGACCTCGCGGTCGAGGAGGACGATCTCGGTCCCGGCCGCGGTCAGGGTGAGCCGGTCACCGTCCAGCGTCCAGGACGGGGAGCTCTGGAGGAACTCCATGAGCCACTCGTCCTGACCGTGAAGCTCTGGGCCGCAGCCCATCTCGGTGCCGCCCATCGGGCCCACATCGAGCCGGTCTTGGTGGATTGTGACGTCGCCGAAAAGGTGGTTGCAGCCGGCGTACGCCGAAACCTGCCCGTCCGTGGTGAAGTCCAGGGAGATGCGCGTGCCATCCACGAGCGCGCGGGCCTGGCCGTCCTCGGCGACCGACTCCGATAGGAACGTCCGGCCGGTCAGGTCGCCTTCGCTGCTAGTGCTCGCGTCCTCGCCGCCGCAACTGCTGGTGAGCAGCATGGCCGCGAGGGCGATCGTCATCCAACGCACAGTTGTCAGACGCTACCGGCCGGCGCGCGGTTCCTGCTGTGTGGTGGCTACGTCCAGCGCCGCATCTGGGTGCCATTGCCGTCCCGGAAGGCGCCGACGGCCAGGATGATGAGGTCCACCAGCGCCCAGATGCCGGTGACGACGACTCCCACGATCGTGAGGGTGAGAATCAGCATGGCCACGCCCGAACCGACCCTTCCCGCGTAGAACCGGTGCGCGCCGAACGGGCCGAGGAAGAAGCACAGTAGGAAGGCGGGCAGGATGAACCGCTCACTCTGGCCTGGCACGACCACCGGTGCTGCTGCGCGCGGCGCTACCGAGCGGGGCGCTCGGGGAACGATGTCGTCGATGACGACGCCGAGTTCGCCGTGCGTCTTCGCGGCGTAGACGGCACCGAGCCGGCCGTCCAGCTCGTCCAGCTGGATGCGCCCGTCGTCCAGGGCACTGCGAACGAGCGTGGCCACCACCTCGCGTTCGGCGTCGTTGGCCCGTAGCTGTGGCGGATGATCGCGCGGATCGTACGGCGCGAGATTCCGTGGGACGGTCATGGTGCTACTCCCACTCGATAGTGCCGGGCGGCTTGCTGGTGATGTCCAAGACTACGCGGTTCACCTCGCGCACTTCATTCGTGATTCGCGTCGAGATGCGCTCGAGCAGGTCATACGGCAGCCGCGACCAGTCGGCCGTCATGGCGTCCTCCGAACTCACCGGCCGCAGGACGATCGGGTGGCCGTACGTACGTCCGTCCCCCTGCACCCCGACCGACCGCACGTCCGCCAGTAGGACGACGGGGAACTGCCAGACGTCGCGTTCGAGACCGGCGGCGGAAAGCTCCTCACGGGCGATGGCGTCGGCGCGCCGTAGAACGGTCAGACGGTCGCCGGTGACCTCACCCACGATGCGGATGGCCAGGCCCGGTCCGGGGAACGGGTGCCGCCAGACGATCTCGGGCGGCAGCCCGAGCTGCTCGCCGACCGCCCGGACCTCGTCCTTGAACAGCGTGCGGAGCGGCTCGATGAGCTCGAACTGGAGGTCGTCCGGAAGGCCGCCGACGTTGTGGTGGCTCTTGATGTTGGCCGCGCCCTCTCCCCCGCCGGACTCCACGACATCCGGGTAGAGCGTGCCCTGGACGAGGAACTGGACCTGCTCGCCGTGCGCGCCGGCTTTCGCGACGATGTCGCGGGCGGCCTGCTCGAAGGAGCGAATGAACTCGCGTCCGATGATCTTTCGTTTCTGCTCGGGGTCGTTGACGCCCTGGAGTGCTTTGAGGAACTGGTCGGCGGCGTCCACGACGTGCAGGTCGACGCCGGTGGCCGCTACGTAGTCGCGCTCGACCTGCTCCGCCTCGCCGGCGCGGAGGAGTCCATGATCGACGAAGACGCAGGTCAGCTGGTCGCCGACGGCACGCTGGACGAGGGCTGCGGCCACCGAGGAGTCGACGCCGCCGGACAGCCCGCAGATGACCTGCTTGTCGCCGACCTGGGCGCGGATGGCGTCGACGGCTTCGTCGACGATGTTGACCATGGTCCAGGTGGGACGGGCACCGGCGATCTCGTAGAGGAAGTGTTCGAGGACGGCCTGGCCGTGCTCGGTGTGCAGCACCTCGGGGTGCCACTGGACGCCGGCGAGCCGGCGGTCGAGGTGCTCGAAGGCCGCGACGGGCGCGCCGGGCGACTCGGCGAGCACGGCGAACCCGCTGGGTGCTTCCGTGACGGCATCGCCGTGGCTCATCCAGACGGTGTTGGTGGCCGGCAGGCCCGCGAGCAGGGTGCCGGGATTGTCAACGTTGACGATCGTCCGGCCGAACTCGGACAGCCCGGTGCGGGCGACGGTGCCGTCGAGCGCCTGGGCCATGGCCTGGAACCCGTAGCAGATACCGAAGGCGGGTACGCCGGATTCGAAGAGGTCCGGGTCGACGCTCGGGGCGTCGTCTGCGTACACGCTGGACGGACCACCGGAGAGAATGATCGCCTTCGGCTGCTTCGCGAGCATCTCGCTGACGGGCGTGGTGTGCGGAACGATCTCGGAATAGACCCGGGCCTCCCGGACACGGCGCGCGATCAGCTGGGCGTACTGGGCTCCGAAGTCGACCACGAGGACGGTGTCGTGCACCCTCCGAGCCTACCGGGAGCGCATTGCCGGGCTGCCCGGCGTCGCTGGCGCTGGGGCCAGGCAGCGGCGGCGCGGTGCGGCCTTACGCGGACTTGTCCGGCCGATACCACGCGGGCAAGCCTGGTTTACGTGGGGAATACCCTCTTTACGTGATCATTCTGGGCGGAAATTCGGGTGCGGTTGTCAGTGGCGAAATCTAGCCTGGACTTCTCATGCGCTCCCTTCCTTACGCCGACCCTGGCCTCCCTGATACGCGCTCCCCGGCGAGATTCCTGAGGTGGATCGCCGGGGGGCAGATCGGCACGCTCGCACTCGGAATGATCTTCGGCGTGGCTTGGATGCTGGCACAGGCGCTGGTGCCATGGGCCATCGGCAACGGCATCAACCGGGTGATCGAGGGCGACACCACCTCAGCATGGCGGTGGGCAGCCGTCGTGGGCGCGCTCGGGCTGACCCAGGCGATCACCGGTGTCCTCCGGCACCGGGTGGCCGTCTACAACTGGCTCTACGCCGCCTTTCGCACCATCCAGGTGGTCGCGCGGCACGCCGCACGCACCGGTCCCGCCGTCCCCAAGACGATGCCGACCGGCGACGTGGTGGCGACCGTCTCGTCCGATGCGATGCACATCGGGCACGTCTTCGACACCTCGGCCCGATTCGCTGGCGCGATCGCGTCGTACGTCGTGGTGTCGGTGATCGTGTTGAACACCTCGGTGGTGCTCGGGCTGATCGTGCTAATCGGCGTTCCCCTGCTGGTGCTCGCGCTCACCCCGATCGTCCGGCCGCTTCAGCGGCGGCAGCGGGCGCAACGCGAGGCACTCGGCAAGCTGACCTCGCTCGGGGCCGACACCGTGGTCGGGCTGCGCGTCTTGCGCGGCATCGGCGGCGAGCGGGTGTTCGTCGATCGCTACCGGCAGAGGTCGGAGACCGTGCGGACGGCGGGCGTTCGGCTCGCGACGACGTTCTCGTACCTGGACGCTGCCCTGGTGCTCCTGCCGGGTGTGTTCCTGGTAGCCCTGACGTGGGTGGGAACGCGGCTCGTATCCGGCGGCACGCTCGCACCGGGCAATTTGGTGGCGCTGTACGGCTTCGCGTTCTTCCTCTTGATTCCGGTGCGGACGGCGGGCGAGATGACGTTCATCGTGACTCGCGCGATCATTGCCGCGCGCCGGGTGCTCAAGGTGCTCACCGTCGAGCGTGAGGTCGTCGACACTGCTCCCGTGATCATCGGCACTTTCCGGCCGCATTACCCGGAAGCTGCCGGTGATCAGCGGGATGGAGTGGTGCTGACCGACCAGACATCCGGGCTGGCGGTCAGGGAAGGCGAGCTCACGATGCTGGTGTCCGACCGGCCCAGCGAGACGGCTGCCATCGCCGACCGCCTCGGCCGGCTCGTGCCGGGCAATGGCGTGGCGCTGCATGGAGTGCCTGTCCACGACATGCCGGTAGGGGAGGTTCGCCGCCGCATCGTGGTGAGCGACCCGGAGCCGATGCTGTTCACCGGCACGTTGCGCGGCGCCCTCGACCCGGCCGGGCGGCATCACGACGCGGAGTTGCTGACCGCGCTCGAGACCGTCGCGGCCGCCGACGTGCTCGAGTCCCTCCGCGAGGGGCTCGACGGCATCATCGACGAGCGCGCGAGGTCGCTGTCCGGCGGCCAGCGCCAGCGGGTCGCCCTGGCCCGGGTCCTGCTGCGGCAGCCGGAGATCCTCGTCCTGATCGAGCCGACCAGCGCCGTCGACGCGCACACCGAGGCCGCGATCGCCGCCAACCTGCGCGATGTCCGGGACGACCGCACGACCGTCGTGGTGACGGCGAGCCCGTTGATGCTCGGTCATGCCGACACCGTCGCGTGGGTGGTGGACGGCACCGTCGCCGCCGTCGGCCGCCACGACGAGCTGCTGGCCACCGTGCCCGAATACCGCCGAACCGTCACGAGAGAGGAGGACGCAGCATGAGCCAGCTACCTGTGGCCACGCCGGCCGAGGTCGCGCAGGAAGCCCGCAGGCTGTTCCGCCAGCACCGCCGGCCGCTCGGCGTTGCCCTCACGCTGCACCTGCTCGCCGCGGCGGCCGGGCTGGCGTCCCCGTTCCTGCTCGGGCGCATCGTGGACGGGCTGATCAACGACGTGTCGACGGCGCGCATCGACATGCTGGCTGGAGCGCTCGCCGGATTCGTCGTGGTGCAGACCGCGCTGATCAAGTTCGCCATCAAGCGGTCGCTCGACCTCGGCGAGAAGGTGTTCGCCGAACTGCGCGAGACGTTCATCTCCCGGGTACTCGGCCTGCCGCTGTCGACGGTGGAGCGGGCCGGCACGGGCGATCTCATCGCGCGTACCACCGGTGACATCGACGCGCTGTCGCGCACGGTCCGGTTCGCCGTGCCGGAGATTCTCGTCGCCCTGGTCACGACGGTCCTAACGGTCGGCGCGGCGATTATTACCGGGCCACTGGTGGCAGCCGGCGCCGTTGTGGGAGTTCCGCTGCTCTACGCGGGCACGCGTTGGTACCTCAGGCGGGCGCGGGCCGGCTACCTGTGGGAACGGGCGGCCTACGCGACCCTCGATGGAGCCGTCACCGAGACCGTCGACGGGGCGCGGACGGTGGAGGCGCTGGATCTGGCCGACATCCGGATCATGCGGATGGAGGACGACCTCGCCGACGCCTTCGCCGCCGAGCGTCGGACGCTGTTCCTGCGTACGGTGTGGTTCCCCACGGCCGAGATGTCGTACATCCTGCCGGTTGTCGCGACGCTGGCCTGGGGCGCATGGCTGACCTCGGCCGGGCATGCCACGATCGGGCAGGTCACCACCGTGGTGCTGTACATGGTGCAGATCATCGACCCGGTCGACCGGCTGGTGTCGTGGCTGGACGAGTTGCAGGTCGGCACGTCGTCGCTGGCCCGCATCGTCGGCATCGCCAAGGTGCCGGCCGACCGTAAGGCCACAGGTGAGCGACCCGCCGGTGAGGACATCAGCGCCGCCGACGTTCAGTACGCCTACCGCGAGGGTCAGGACGTGCTGCACGGGGTGTCACTCGCCCTCCGGCACGGCGAACGGCTGGCGATAGTCGGCCCGTCGGGAGCGGGCAAGTCGACCCTCGGCCGGCTGCTGGCCGGCATTCATCCGCCGCGCAGCGGGCGGGTCGACGTCGGCGGCGTCCGGCTCGTCGACCTGCCGCTCAAGCAGCTGCGCCGGGAGGTCGTGCTCGTCTCCCAGGAGCATCACGTGTTCGTCGGTGCGCTGCGCGACAACCTGGCCCTGGCCTCGCCGGACGCGGCCGACGACGAGCTGCGGCGCGCCCTGGCGGCGGTCGACGCGCTGGAGTGGGTGGAGGACCTGCCGGACGGGCTCAACACGGTGGTCGGGTCGGGCGGTCATCCGATCGGGCCGGCGCAAGCGCAACAGCTTGCTTTGGCTCGGATCGTGCTCGCCGACCCGCACACCCTGGTGCTTGACGAGGCGACCTCGCTGCTTGACCCACGGGCGGCACGCCACCTCGAGCGGTCGCTGGCGTCCGTTCTGGACGGCCGGACGGTGGTGGCCATCGCGCACCGGCTGCACACGGCGCACGACGCAACTCGGGTAGCGGTTGTCGAGGACGGCCGGATCTCCGAGATCGGCAGCCACGACGAGTTGGTCGCCGCGGGCGGGCCCTACGCCGCCCTCTGGGACTCCTGGCACGGAACCCCAGCCCCATCCCGTTGACCAGCGTTCCCGACCTCCCCTGGTCATCGGCACTTTCCGGACGTATTACCCGGAAAGTGCCGGTGATCACGGGAGGGGTCAAGCGGGGAGGACGAGGGTACGCGCCCCTTCACCGCGGCGGAGGCGGTCGAGCGCAGCCGGTGCTTCGTCCAGGTTCACGTTGTGGGTCACGAGCAGGTTGGGATCGAACGCTCCGTCCAGCACCGCCTGCGCCAGGACGGGCAGGTCGACGTCCGGATCGGACGAGCCGTAGACGGACGAGCGCAGGGTCCGGGCGAAGTGGAACAGCTCGGCGGCGCTGAAGTCGGCACGATCGTCCCGCCGGCCGATGCCCAGGATCGTGCACGAGCCGCCCCGGCGGGTGAGACTCCACGCCGAGCGGATCGTCGCGGCCCGGCCGACGCACTCGAAGGCGTGGTCGGCGCCGCGCCCTCCGGTCAGCGCCCGCACCTGCCGGGCCACTGTGTCACCCGCCAGCATGAAGTGCGTCGCTCCGGCCGCGAGCGCCAACGGTTCCTTAGCCGCCGAGATATCGACGGCGATGATCGGTGCGGCGCCGGCGGTCCGCGCAGCAGCGAGCACAGCCAGCCCGACCCCACCGAGCCCGACGGCGGCCACCGACTCGCCTGCTCGTACTCCCGCCGTCTTGGTGACCGCGCCGAAGCCGGTCAGCACCGCGCAGCCGAGCAGCGCCGCGTCCTCCAACGGCAGATCACGAGGTATCGGGACGACAGCGCGCTCTGGAACGACAACTTGATCAGCGAGCGCGCCCAGACCCAGCGTGGCGTGGGCGGGCGTCCCGTCGGCGAGCACACCCCGCGATACCGACGGCTTCATCCCGTCGGCGCACAGCCAAGGCTCCCCGCTATCGCAGAACCAGCATGATCGACACGGCGGCGCCCAGTTCAGCACCACATGGTCGCCGGCGGTCACGCGCTCGACCGCCGAACCGACCTCGAGCACCACCCCGGCAGCCTCGTGGCCGAGCACAAGCGGAAACTCGGGGGCGAACGTCCCGTCGATCATCGACAGGTCCGAGTGGCACACACCTGCGGCGGCAATGTCGACCTTCACATCGCCGGCGCCGACTGGTGGGAGCTCAACGCCCTCGACCGCGACCTCGCCAGAAGTGGATCGGGCGATGAGTGCCCTCACCGCTGGATCGCCTTGGTCTGCAGGAATTCGTCCATGCCATGGTGCCCGAGCTCACGCCCGAAGCCTGACAGCTTGTACCCGCCGAACGGCGCCCGCGGGTTGAACCCCCCGCCGTTGATGTCCACGGCGCCGGTCCGCATCCGCCGAGCGACAGCCAGCGCGCGCTCTTCGTCGGCCGACCAGACGGCTCCTGCCAGGCCGTAGTCGGAGTTGTTCGCGATGTGCACCGCGTCGTCGTCATCCCTGAACGGCATGATGGCCAGCACCGGGCCGAAGATCTCCTCCTGCGCCAGCCGGCTGTCCGGGTCGACGTCGGCGAACACTGTCGGGGCGACGAAGTAGCCGACCTCCGGCACTGGAGCGCCGAGGCCGCCGGTGACCAGCCGCGCGCCGTCCACCGTCGCCTGTTCGATATACCCGCGGACGCGATCCCGCTGAGCGGCCGACACGAGCGGCCCTAAGCGGGTGTTCTCGTCGAACGGATCACCGAGGACGTACTTGGCGGCGGCCTTCTCGGCCAGACCGACGGCCTCGTCGTAGCGGCTGTGGTGGACGAGCATCCGGGTCCATGCGGTGCACGTCTGGCCCGAATTGAGGAACGCGTTGGCCACACCCACTTTCACGGCGGCCGTCAGGTCGGCATCGTCCAGCACGACGTTGGCCGACTTGCCGCCCAGTTCAAGGGCAACACGAGCTACCCGTCCGGCCACGGTGGATCCGATCGAGCGTCCCACGGCGGTCGATCCCGTGAACGACACCATGTCTACGTCCGGGTGGACGGCCAGGGCCGCGCCCACCCGAGGGCCGGTGCCCGGCACGAGGTTGACCACTCCCGGCGGCAGGCCGGCCTCGTCGAGAGCGTCGTACAACAGGTACGCGGTCACCGGCGTCAGCTCGCTCGGCTTGAGCACGACGGTGCACCCGGCCGCGAGTGCCGGCCCGAGCTTGGCGACCACCTGCTGCAGCGGGTAGTTCCACGGCGTGATCGCCCCCACGACACCGACCGGCTCCTTGACGACCAGCGAGTTGCCGATGGTCTCGGAGAACGGATGGTCGCTCGCCAGCTCGACACAGCTACGGAGGACCTGGATCGGTACGCCCGTCTGGATCTTCGTCGCGGCGCGCACCGGGCAGCC
>JASLBX010000452.1 GCA_030146385.1 Jiangellaceae bacterium
GACCGGTTCATCGGCGCCGAGCTGGCCCGGATCCCGCGTACACCGAAGATGGCGATCGTGACCAAACTCGACCTCGCCACTCCCGATCAGATCGCGGCGCAGCTGACCGCGGCCGCGCATCTCGGGGAGGAGCTCGGCATCGACTGGGCGCACATCGTGCCGGTGTCCGCCACTCGCGGCGATCAGCTTGACGTATTGAGCGATCTAGTGCTCAGTCAGCTGCCGGAGGGCCCGCCGCTGTATCCCGAGGGCGAGCTCACCGACGAGCCGGAAGAGACCCTCGTGGCCGAGCTGGTGCGCGAGGCCGCGCTCGAGGGTGTGCGGGACGAGCTGCCGCACTCCCTTGCCGCGACAGTCGAGGAGATGAGTCCCCGCGAGGGACGGCCAGCCGACAAGCCACTGCTCGACGTCCACGTCAACCTCTACGTGGAGCGAGACAGTCAGAAGGCGATCGTTATCGGACGGCGCGGCTCACGCTTGCGCGAGGTCGGGACGAAGGCCCGCCAGCAGATCGAGCGCCTGCTCGGCACGCCCGTGTTCCTGGACGTGCACGTCAAGGTCGCCAAGGACTGGCAACGCGACCCGCGGCAGCTGCGCAAACTGGGGTTCTGATGCACCCGTCGGCCGACGTTTAGCCGTCCGGCGTATGGTGCATGATCGCAGCGTCCAGCCACGACCGGACAAGGTGAGATCAGCGATGAAGTTCTGCCAGAACTGCGGTGCCCGGCTCGGCGAAGGCAAGTTCTGCGGCAACTGCGGCCATCCGATTCCGTCCGGGCAGCAGGCGACGAGCTCGCCGGTGGTCGAGGACGCGACACAGCAGATACCACCGTCTGCGGACGAGACGCTGGTTGATGGACGGGTGGTCGACACACCGGCAGCCGCCGTGCCGCCGTCCCGGCACCCGTTCGGTGACATCAGCGCGCTCGACTACGTCCGTGACGTAGTCGCCCTCGTCCTTCTGGTGGCGAGCTTGTCGATGCCGTGGGACGCCGACGGGACGGCTGCCGACCGGATCCACGTCGTGCTCGTCACCCTGCTGGCGATGGCGTCCCTCATGCTGCCGTACCTGCGGAGGGCGGGCGTCCTTCCAGAAGCGTGGGGCAACGCCGAGGTGCGGGTGGCGCGAGCGCTCGCGAACGTGCCGTACTTCGTCGTCGTCGCGCTGACGATCGTCATCGACATCGCTGCGGACGGCGGTGCGTCCGGCGGCGTCGGCGTGGGGGTGGGCTTCGGTCTGGCCGGCGCCGTGCTCGCCGCGCAGGCCAGGCACGCCGACGAGGGCGACGTGGCAGGTCACGGCCAGGCATGGCGACTGACGGCCGTCGGCATCGCGGCAGTCGCGGTGGCGCTGACCATCGTCCGGCTGGTGGTGGTGCTGGCCGATCTCGGGACGACAGACCCCGAATGGGGCCCGGTGGCACTTGCCCTGCTCGAGCCGATCATCTTCATCGCCGTCCTGCTGATTCCGGTGGCTGCGCTGCTCGGCCGCCAAAGCTCTGCGCGTGACGTGTTGGTCGCGCTCGGCGTCGTGGCAGTGGTGATGGGGCTGTGGCGGATGTCAGAAGGCAGTGGGCTGCCCGACGTCCTGCGCATCCGCGACGACGGGCCGGCCGAACTGCTCTGGCTGCCTGTCGCCGCCGCGGTGCTGGCCGCCGGGGTGGCCCGGCTACTCACCGGGCACCCGGGAGCCTCGCACTGGGTCGACACCGCGGTGCGGGCGCTTGGGCTATCGGCCATCCTCGCCGGCCTGGCTGCGCTCTACTGGGTGGTCGTCATGACGTCCGTCGAGGAGGGACGCGGCACCAGCATCACCGTCCTGGTGCTGCTCATGCTGGCCGCCGTCGCGGCGGTGGTTGGCCGCAGTGCGGTGCGGAGGAATCCTCGGGAAGGCCGTCCCGTGGCTCTTGCGGTGGCCGGTGTGCTCGTCCTCATCGCGATCGTCGACCTTGCCGTCGAGACCGCCGGCCCGCATGGCGTGTCTCAGGTCAGCGCGCTAGTGGTGAGCTCGCTGTTCGTGTTGCCCGCGTTGGTGGCGGTGGCGCTCACGGTCCCGCGGACTGTCCGTGACGAACTCGGGCCGGTCGAGCTCGGCGGAGCGTCGTTCGGTAGCCAGCCTGGGCCATGACCGTGTAGGCTCTGCGTTCGTGCGGTGTGCACGGCCAGTTCAGGGCCTGCTTCTTACTCGCCGCGGCGTGGGCCGATAAGGCCGGCTCCCTCGTCGCGGTGAGCTTGCGCGTGCCGGTCGCCTAGTTCCGCGACTACCGCATTTCTAAAGGAGCCCTGTTCGCCATGAGCCAGTCCTGGCCACCGGCACAAGCACCGTCCGGCATGCCGTATCACCGATACCCCAACTTCCATGATCAGATCCGGGTCGACCTGCCCGATCGGACGTGGCCGTCCCGCCGGATCGAGGCCGCACCGCAGTGGTGCGCCGTCGATCTGCGTGACGGCAACCAGGCTCTGATCGATCCGATGAACCGCGAGCGCAAGCGGCGGATGTTCGACCTGCTGGTTCGCATGGGTTACAAGCAGATCGAGGTCGGCTTTCCGGCGGCGAGCCAGACCGAGTTCGACTTCGTCCGCGAGCTCATCGAGTCGGACA
>JASLBX010000456.1 GCA_030146385.1 Jiangellaceae bacterium
GTCCTTGTGTCCAGCGGCGACGGCGAGCACGTTGGGGATCAGGTGGGTCTCCGGGGCGTGACGCTCACCGCGGCCCGCGTAGGCGCCACCGACGTTGAAGTACCGCAGACTGACCGCAGCCAGCCCGTGGGCGGCCGCTTCTCCCGACAGGAGGTGGTCGACCGCCAGCTTCGACTGGCCGTACGGGTTGATCGGCGTCGCAGGAGCGTCCTCAGTGATCGGTGACTCGGACGGCTCGCCGTACGTGGCCGCCGTCGACGAGAAGACCAGCGTCCGCACCCCGGCCTCGCGCATCGCGGTGAGCAGGCCGAGCGTCCCCACCACATTGTTCGTCCAGTACCGCTCGGGGTGTTCGACCGACTCCGCGACGAGGGACTTGGCCGCGAAGTGCAGCACCGCGTCCACGCCGTCGAGCACCTTGGCGGCCTCGGTGATGTCGGCCACGACGAACGCTGCCCCGTCAGGAACGGCGTCGCGGTGCCCGGTCGACAGGTCGTCCAGCACGGTGACCTCGTGCCCGGAGTCGAGCAACTGGGTCGCGACGACCGAGCCGATGTAGCCGGCCCCGCCGGTGACGAGCAGCTTCACGGTGCAACCTCTCTGAGTCGGTGAGCGACGTCTTCGGGCAGGACGTCGGTGATGAATGCTCCCATCGCCGCCTCCGATCCGGCCAGATACTTCAGCTTGTCCGGTGCGCGCCGAATGGAGAAGACCCGCAGGTGCAGGTACGTCAACCCGGGGTCGGCGTGCACCGGCGCCTGGTACCAGGCCGCGACGTACGGCAGGGGACGATCGTAGAGGGCATCGAGTCGCTGCAGCAGGTTCAGGTAGGCGGCGGCCAGGTCGTCCCGTTCGGTGTCCGTGAGTGCCGCAAGATCTGGAACCTGGCGGTTCGGATACAGATGCACCTCGACCGGCCAGCGGGCGGCCGCCGGCACGAACGCCGTCCAGTGCTCGGTCGAGTGCACAACTCGGATCCCGGCGTCCTGCTCCTCGGCCAGGACGTCGGCGAACAGGTTGCGGCCAGTGCGGTCGCGGTACCGCTCGGCCGAACCGAGCATGGTCCGCGTCTGTGGGGTGACGAACGGGTACGCGTAGATCTGCCCGTGCGGGTGGCTGAGGGTGACGCCGATCTCGCGGCCGCGGTTCTCGAAGCAGAACACCTGCTCGACATCCGGAAGAGCCGACAGCGAGGCCGTGCGGTCGACCCACGCCTCGATCACCAGCCGGGCGACGTCGGGGGTGAGCGAGCCGAAAGACGCGTCGTGGTCGCTGGTGAAGCACACGACTTCACACCGGCCGGTTCCGGGACGCCGTGGAACCAGCGGAGAAGCCGGGCCGGGGTCGCCCGCCCCGGTGGCAAGGCTGGGGAAGCGGTTCTCGAACACGACCACGTCGTAGTCGTCAGCGGGAATCTCGGTCTGTCTTCCGTTCCTCGAGGGGCACAGTGGGCACTGGTCGGTCGGCGGAAGATGGGTCCGGCTTTGCCGGTGCGAGGCCATCGTGACCCACTCGTCCAGCAGCGGGTCGTACCGGAGTTGGGACGCGGTGCTCACTGGCGGCAACTGGCGCGGGTCGTCGACGGCTCGCTGCCGACCTGGATCCCTGTCGAAAAAGATGATCTCACGGCCGTCCGCAAGCCGGCCCGTGCTTCTGGAGAAGGGGTGCGCGATCAATCGTCCTCCCACTGAACGGGCGTTTGGCCGCAGTTGGCCGCGGGTGTCGCCGCCCGCACGGACGGGTAGGACGTCGGCGTGCGCGCAGGCAAGCGAGGTCCACTCGGGCCGGAACGCGCCGACTGCGGACGGCCTTACTACCACACACACTCTCACACATTCAAACAGATTTCAACATCGCTTACCCGTCCCCCTTCCGTGGGTCCCCCTTCCCCTCGCGTTGATCATGGGCGTTTTGTGGATTCCGAGTCCCTGATGCCACGAAGTGCCCGTGATCAACACGAGGTAGGTGCTGGACGGGACGCGAGGCGCACGTGGTCGGCGCTGCGTCCGTACACTCTTCGGATGGACCCAGCCGAACGTCGGCCGCGTCCAACCCCTCGGGAGAAATGGTGAACACCGACCTGCTGGTCAACGTTGGCCTCGTGCTGTTGTTCATCCTCATCGGCGGGGTGTTCGCGGCCACCGAGATAGCCCTGGTATCGCTGCGCGAGAGCCAGGTCGCGCAACTCGAGCAGCGCGGTCGGCGGGGCGAGCGAGTCGCCGCGCTGGCGAACAATCCCAACCGGTTCCTCGGTGCGGTGCAGATCGGCGTCACCGTCGCGGGGTTCTTCTCGGCCGCATTCGGCGCGACCATGCTGGCCGACGACGTGTCGCCGCTGCTGGAGCAACTCGGCGTTCCGGAGCGAATCGCCGAGCCGGTCACGCTTGTGGTGATCACCCTGGCCATCGCCTTCGTCTCGCTCGTACTCGGTGAGCTGGCGCCTAAGCGGATCGCGCTTCAGCGTTCGGTCGGCGTGTCTGTCGTTGTGGCTCCGACGCTGGACCGGTTCGCGACTCTGATGCGTCCCTTCCTGTGGTTGATGTCGAAGGCGACCGACCTCGTGGTCCGGCTGCTGGGCGGCGATCCCAGCCTGCAGCGGGAGCAGATATCCAGTGAAGAGCTGCGCGAGATGGTCTCCGGCCACGAGGACCTAGGTGAGGAGGAGCGCCGTATCGTCGAGGACGTGTTCTCGGCCGGCGACCGGCAGCTCCGCGAGGTGATGCTTCCGCGCACCGAGGTCGACTTTCTGGACTCCGGGACTCCCGTATACCAGGCCGTCAAGCAGGCCACGCTGATGCCCCACTCGCGGTATCCGGTCGTGCGGGGTTCGGCCGACGACGTGGTCGGATTCGTCCACGTCCGAGACCTGTTCGCACCGGATATGGCCAACCGAAGCGTCCGCGTCGGCGAGATAGCCCGCGACGTGGTCATGCTTCCCGGAACCAAGCGGGTCCTGCCGGCGCTCTCCGAGATGCGCCGGGCCGGTGCACACATCGCCATCGTGGTGGACGAGTACGGGGGGACGGCCGGCATCGTCACGCTCGAGGACCTGGTCGAGGAGCTGGTCGGCGACATCCGGGACGAGTACGACGTGGCCGAGGAGGCCGGTGGCCCGGTGGCCGGTGGCGGATTCACAGTCGACGGGTTGATGAACCTGGAGGACTTCGCTGAACGCACCGGCGTGGAACTGCCTGACGGGCCGTACGAGACGGTCGCCGGATTCGTGGTGGCCTCGCTCGGCCGGCTGCCTCGCGTTGGTGACACCGTCGACGTCGAGGGTTGCCGGCTGGAAGTCGTGACCGTCGACGGCAGGCGGGCATCGCGACTGCGCGCGGTGATCACACGGACCGCCGGGCCGACCGAGCCAGCCAATCAATGACCGTTACTGACACAATGACGCCTATGACCGACCTCCGGCCTCGCGTGCTGTCCGGGATGCAGCCCACCAGTGACTCACTCCATCTGGGCAACTATCTGGGAGCGCTCCTGCAATGGGTCGCCCTGCAGGAGACGCACGACGCCTTCTACTGCGTCGTCGACCTGCACGCGATCACAGCGGGCCACGATCCCGAGCTGCTTCGGCACCGCACCCGGGTGACCGCTGCGCAGTACCTGGCCGGTGGCGTCGACCCGGAACGCAGCACGCTGTTCGTCCAGAGCCACGTGCCCGAGCACACCCAGCTGGCCTGGGTCCTCGGCTGCATCACCGGCTTCGGCGAGGCGAGCCGGATGACCCAGTTCAAGGACAAATCCGCCCGACAGGGCACGGAAGGCACCTCGGTCGGGCTGTTCACCTATCCGATCTTGCAGGCCGCCGACATCCTGCTCTACCAGGCAAACCAGGTGCCGGTCGGCGAAGACCAGCGTCAGCACATCGAGCTCACCCGCGATCTCGGCGCCCGGTTCAACACGCGGTTCGGGCAGACGTTCGTCCTGCCCGAGGCGTACATCCTGAAGGAGACCGCCAAGATCTTCGACCTGCAGGATCCGACGGCCAAGATGAGCAAGAGCATCGGCGGGTCGGGCCTGATCGAAATGCTGGACGAGCCCAAGACGATCGAGAAGCGGATCAAGAGCGCGGTCACCGACAGCGGGCGTGACGTCGTCGCCGATCCGGTGAACAAGCCCGGCGTGACGAACCTGATGACCATCCTGTCGGCACTGACCGGGCAGAGCCTGGAGCAGATCGAACATGACTTCACCGGCCGTGGCTACGGCGACCTGAAGAAGACGGTCGCCGCCGCCGTCCTCGACGTGGCGATTCCGTTCCAGAACCGAGTTCGTGAACTGCTGGACGACCCGGCCGAACTGGACGCGCTGCTCGCGCGCGGAGCGGCCAAGGCCCGGGACGTGGCATCGCGGACCCTCGAGACGGTGTACGAGCGCGTCGGGTTCCTCGCGGCCGAGTGACGATGAGCGAACCGATTGAGCACAATGACGTGCGCACGATCGGCGTCGCAATCGCGATTCCGCCGCCGTTCGGTCCGGAGTTGCAGCGCCACCGGCGGGAGTTCGGTGACCCGATGGCCGAGGCGATCCCGCCGCACGTCACGCTCCTGCCCCCGACTGACATCGGCGCTGACGAGCTTCCGGTCATTACCAAACACCTGAACGCGGTCGCCGCCAGCGCCGCACCGTTCGAGATCCATCTACGCGGGACGGCGACCTTCCGACCGGTCTCGCCCGTCGTCTTCGTGGCGCTCACTCGCGGCATATCGCAGTGCGAGATGATGGCCAGCGCCGTACGAACCGGCCCGCTGACCGTCGACCTGCACTTTCCATACCATCCGCATGTGACGGTTGCACACAACCTGGACGACGAGGCCCTCGACCAGGCGTTCGCCGAGTTGTCGGACTTCGACGCGGCGTTCCCCGTCACCGCGTTCGGGCTGTACGAGCACCGGCCGGACGGCTTATGGGTCGAGTACCAATCATTCGCGCTGGGCACAGGTGATTGACCGGGCCCGGAGCGCTCGCCCTGCTGTGGACGGGGCTCGGCTGGGTCGACGCCACGCGGGCGGCCGTCCGGTCGATGTGGCGGCTGGACGACGCGCCGGGCAACTTCGTCACGCGCAAGCTGGTCGATCTCGCCGCGCTTGCGGGGCTGGGCACCATCTTGGTCATCTCGTGGGGCAGCACGGTCATGGTGGACGCCGTGACCGATCAGGTCCTGGACTGGATCGGCGTCGGGAGCGAGCCCGGCCGGTGGGTGAGCCGCGGGGTTGCGCTCGGACTCGCCATCGTCACCAGCTCGGTACGCGGCGTTCGCGGTGCGGCTCGCCCTGCTCGCCTGGATCTACCTGGTGACGAGGCTGCTGATGCTGCTGGCAGCGTCCACCGCAGAGTGGGCTGCGGATCACCCCGAAGCGCCGTCACCGACCCCCAATCCCCATGATCATGTCGGTTCAGCGGGGGATGTCCTGGCCAAACCGACATGATCAGCGGACGCGGAGTCAAGCGGCGTAGTGGCCGCGCCGCGACCGGCGGCGGCGCAGCGGCAGCGCCAGCAATCCCAGAGCGGCCAGGGCAGCGACGCCGACCGGCCACCAGGACAGGATCCGTGGTCCGAGCGCGACGCTCGACGCGTCATCCAGGGAGCCGTCGTCCTCGTCCGGCGCTGGTGCGTCCGCCGCGTCCTCGTCCAACTGCGCGGCCGCGGCAGCGGCCACGTCCTCCGGCGTGACGAGCGCGCCGACTGGCTCGGCGGTTCCCGCCGCTGCGAAGCCCCAGTCGAGCAGCGCGGATGCGACCGGCTCGCCGCGTCCCTCGGTGTGCAGCACCGTCACGACCAGCCGGACACCGTCGCGCTCTGCGGCAGCGACCAGCGTGTGGCCCGCCTCGGTGGTGTAGCCCGTCTTGAGCCCGATGGCCCCGGCGTAGGACCCGAGCAGCCGGTTCTGGTTCTGGATCTGGAAGGACTCGCCGTCCAGGCCGGGGAAGTTGTACGCCTGCGTCCGGGCCAACTCGGCGAGCTCCGCGTCCGCGAGCACCGCTCGCCCGAACAGCGCCAGGTCGTACGCGGACGACACCTGGCCGGGCTCGTCCAGCCCGTGGGGCGTCAGGGCATGGGTATCGAAGGCTCCGAGCCGGGCAGCCTCGGCGTTCATCAGCTCGACCGCCTCCGGCAGCCCGCCGACCAGTTCGGCCAGACCGTGGGCCGCATCGTTGCCCGACGCGAGGAACAGCCCGTGCTTGAGATCGGCCAGTGAGTACGTCTCCCCTGGAACCATGCCGACCCGGCTGCCCTCCACGTGGCCGTTCTCCTCCGACGCCGCGTAGCTCTCCGCGTCGATCACCGGCAGCACCGCCAGCGCAGTGAGCAGCTTGATGGTGCTGGCAGGAGGCAGCGGGACGTGCGCATCGTAGGCGGCCAGCACATCTCCCGAGCCGGCATCGGCGACCAGCCACGCCGCCGCCTCAATCTCGGGCAACTCGGGCACACCGGCGTCCGAGCTCACCACCGGCGTGCCCACCGTGCTGAGCGGCTCGCCGCCGACCGGTTCCGTCGCCGATGCGGCGAGCACGAGAGGTGCTGCCACCGCGGCCGCGGCAAGCTGGGCAATGAGGCTCATAGTGTCGGAAAGAGTACGCGGCGAGGCTTAACCAACGGTGGTCTGGTCACTCGACGCTTCCGTCGAACGGGTGCACAAGAACCCGTAGGAAGGCCGCCAGCTGTGCCTGATCGGCGCGAGACAGGCCGGCGAGCAAGTCGCGCTCGCGCTGGAGCAACGCTTCGAGCGCGGCATCGGCGGCGAGCCGGCCCTCGGGGGTCAGCACCACTCGGACGCCCCGCCGGTCGCCGGTCTCGCGCCTGCGGCGCTCGACGAGTCCACGTGCGGCCAATTTCTCCACCCGCGTGGTCATCGTGCCGCTGGTGACGAGCGTCTCGGCCATCAACTCGCTGGGTGACAGCTCATACGGTGGCCCGGCGCGACGAAGCGCGGCAAGGACGTCGAACTCCCACAGCTCGAGTCCGGCGCCGTCCGCTTTGACCTGCGCGAACGCTTCACGCCGCCGCTTGTCGAGGTGGCGGGCCAGCCGGCTGACGCGGGAGAGCACCTG
>JASLBX010000249.1 GCA_030146385.1 Jiangellaceae bacterium
GGCAGTTCGCGAGGCAGCGGCTCGACGAAACCGGCCGGCGAGCCGAGGCCGAACGGCGATACGTCAGCTACTTCGTCGAGTTTGCGGAGCGTGCCGACGCCGAGCTGCGCGGGCCTGGGCAAGTCAGTTGGCTTGACCGGCTCGATCGAGAACTGGACAACCTCCGCCAAGCGATGACCATGGCGATCCGGTATGGCTGGGCCGATGATGCGCTGCGGTTGTCCGCCGCCCTCACCCAGTACTCCTATCTCCGCGGCCGCTACACCGAGGGACGGAGCTGGCTCGACACCGCGCTCGGTCTGACAGATGAATCCGACCGCTCGCTGTCACGGGCCAAAGCGCTGGCGGGCTCCGGATACCTGGCCTTCCTGCAATGCGAGTACGACGTCGCCGTCGACCTCATGACGAACGCCCTCACGCTCCACCGCGAATTGGGCGATCAGTTAGGAGCCGCTCAGGTACTACGCAACCTTGGGAGCGTCGCCCGGGAGCAAGCCGACTACGACCGGGCACTTGAGTTGCATCAGGAAAGTCTTGCTCTCTACCAGTCGAGCGATGACGTGTCCGGCGTGGCGTGGGCTCGCCACCACCTCGCTTTCGTGGCCTGGCTACGCATGGATCATGCCGCCGCGCGTTCTCATGCCGAGATGGCGATGTCGTCGTTCCAGGGTCTCAGCGACCACGAGGGCATCGTGTGGTCGTTGATCAATCTTGGTGTGATCGCCCGGTACGAGGGTGACCTGATCCCAGCCGAGGATCTACTCCAGCGGGCGCTGGACCACTCTCGGCAGTTCGCCTACCGGGAAGGTGTCGCCTGGTCACTCGACCAGCTGGGCGTTGTCGCCCACTTGCGCGACCAACCCGAGCGGGCGACCCACCTGCTGGACGAGAGTCTCGCCGAGCATCACGAGCTCGGAGACAGATGGCGGGAAGCCAGCGTCCTGGAAGCATTCGCTGCGGTTGCACACCAGCGCGGACACGCCCAATCCGCCGCTTTCCTGCTCGGAGCGGCCGGAGAGTTGCGGTCGACGATCGGGGCACCGGTACCCCACTGCGAACGGCCCGATCGCGACCGCACAGCGACCACGGTGCTGTCAGTCCTTGGCGAAGATGCATTCACCCGTGCCCACACCGCTGGCCGATCGGCCCCGTTGCATACCCTAGCCGACGGCTACCCACCGATGGCACATGCGAATGATCGCCCGAATAGTTCGGCCGCGCCCTAGACCCCCCGGTGGCGCGGCCGACCTCGCCCAAGCATGCCCGCGAGACACAGGCCAGGCCAGGTACAGCACCCTGACATCACACTGACAATGGCGTTCGGCTAGCGGTGCCACTTCCCGGCATCGACGGCACGTATCTGGTCGGCCATCAGCCCGTGCGATTCCCTCCGCAATCAGGCGGTAATGCTCTTCCCGCGCCGTCTAGAGCAGCTTGTCATGCATCCGCTTTCCGTCCGCGATAAGGCGGTCGTGCTCCTCCTCGCAGTCTGGAGTTGCTCGTCGACACGGTCCTGGCCGAACTCGGTGCTACGGCCTCCTCGGCTTCGGCGCGGAGCTCGGCTAGCCGGGCCACGACGCTCTGCTCTCCAGGTGGGCCGCTTCGGCCAGCTGCCGAGCCTCCTCGCGGGCGTCGTGGGCCCGCCGCTTCAGGATGGACAGGTCCTCATCAAGTCGGGGCCTTGATCTTTTCAAACCGAGCGTCCCGGTCGGCCTCGGCCTGGGCGACGTCCTCCCGGGCCTGAGCGATTCGTTGGTCGGCATCCCGCAGTTCGGCTACAAGCCCCTCACGCTCGCAACGAACTTGCTCAAGCTGCTGCTCCTGGACCGCCAACTGGGCGGATGCCCCGGCGGCGACCTCGCGCTGCAGGCGGTCGATCTCGGCTTGGGCCTCGTTCGACCTGCCGGCGCAGCCGATGTAACTCGACCACGACCTCCTCGAGGAAGGCGTCCACGTCGCTCGCGTCGTAGCCGCGGCGTAGGGCCGCCGTCCGGAAAATCTTGCGGACGACGTCGTCCGGGTGCAGCGGGCATGGTATTTCCTTCTTCGAGAACGCCTCGATGCGTACCACCGAGACACCATGCTGCTCGGCCTGAATTACAGCCCGCAGGAACCGGCGGAGAGCGGGCTCGGGGGCGCTCGGCCAGTGCCCAGTCGGCCTCTCGGCGAGGCTGGCCGACCTGGATGTCCTGAAGGATGCGGATGAGCTCCTCGGCTAGCGGCTCCTGGCTGTGGTTCACAAATGGACGAGCTCGCGGCTCGCTCCAGATGGTCGTGAGCGGAACAACCTGTACGATCCAAACCGTATGACCGAGTCGAGCGACGCCATTCCAACTCCGGCGGCCGCGCCTGTCTTACCCCGCGCATTTCACGACCGGATCTACGCAGGTGATGTATTGGCGTTCGCTCACCTGCCCCAAATGCGGGCGATCGTCTCGTACACGCGAAGCTTCCTCGAGGAGGGGTTCCATCCCCACGCTCCGACCGACATTCATCAACTCTTAACGCACGCCGAGCTGGTCGAGCGCGCCCGAGCGCGCTCGCGCGACTACAGCCGATCTGATGAGGCGCAGCGGTTGTGGCGTGCGTTCTTCGAGGCTGTTGGTCTCGACCCCGCCGGGGTGGCTCGAGACCGGCTGTTCCTGCGTTTCCAACCACCTCGGCCGCCTGGCGATGCAACTCAGGGGGCACGTGGCGTCTCCACAGTCCCGTTTCACCGCGACACGTGGGGCACCAACCTCTACGCCCAGGTCAATTGGTGGGCGCCGGTGTACCCGATCACGGCAGGCCGGACCGTCGCCATCTATCCGACGCTCTGGTCGAAGCCGGTCGTCAACACCTCCGCAGAGTTCGATATCGGCGCGGCAATCGCAAGCGACCGCCAGCCCGGACGCCCGGCGCCGGTCGAACCGATTCCTCGCGTCAATGAGGATGTTTCTCAGGAACCGGCCGTCCCGGTCGTGATCGATCCCGGCACCATCGTCACTTTCTCCAGCGCACACGCGCACGCAGGCGTGCCCAACCACACCGGCATCACCCGGATCTCGCTCGAGACGCGCACGCTCTGGATCGAGGACTTTCTCGCAGGGAGAGGGGCGCCGAACATCGACGG
>JASLBX010000513.1 GCA_030146385.1 Jiangellaceae bacterium
GTACTGCCCAGGCCACGACCGTCCCGGCGGACGGCTGGGCAGAGATCGTCGCCACGGTCCGCCCAGCCTGCAACGCCCCGGTACCGGAACAGCTGGAGGCCTGGGTTCGGACCGAAGCAGGCGAACGACCAGCCGCGATAGCCCTGCCACCCGGGTCGGGCATGCTGGCGTTGATTCACGAGGCCGAGTGCAGCGGTTTCGCGGCGCCTCTCCTCGTCGAACTCGATCGCAGCGTTCTACTCGCCGCGTCCGAATCGGGCACGCTTCGCATGGTCGTCACCGCGCGAGTGTGGTCGCCTGCGGACGTCGATATCACCGCTGCCAGCGCGTCAGATGCAGGTTTCCGAGCGGTGGTCAAAGGTTTGCCGGTTTCGGTAGAGGTTGGCGTGGAAGCATCCGTGTCGCTCGAGCTGGAATGGCACATCGACGACTGTGCCGAGACGTACAAGCTTGGTGAGATCGGCATCGACCTCGAGACCAGAACCCTTGACGGCACACCCTCAGCGGGGGCCCCGCTGCCGCACCATGCGATCGCCATTCTGGGACGCTTCGCCGCCGAGGAGTGTGGCGCGTGAGTCCGCTCGAGACCTCCACCGCATTGGGCTGGCGCCGGATTCTCGCGCTGGTCACCGTCTTCGCCGTTGGTGGATTGCTGGGCACGTCCGGATGGAGCCTCTACGAGGATGCAGCCGACCGGGCCGCTACGGATCGGCAAGTGGATCTCCTTGCCGGATTCCCGATGTTCCCGCTAGAGCGGCCGATCCGTGCACCGGTCGCTGGCGAGCCTTTCACCCCAAACGAGATCACTGTTGCCGTCTTCAACCTTGGGCAGCGTGACGTCACGGTCCTGCAGGCGCGTCCGGCCGGCTGGACGCTGACCGCCGACGCGCAACTCGCTCCCGTTGCAGCCGGCGAGTGGGCGAACCTGTCGCTCGCGATCGCGCCGGACTGCGAGGAGCAGGCGCGACCCGAGCTCAATCTGGTCGTACGTACCGACGGTGGCGATCGCGACGTGACGGTCCCATTGGAGCCGGACTTCCTGACATGGCCGCACGGGGAAGCATGCAGCAAACTCGAACTGACCGGGGTAGTTGTGGACGCCGTTGGTACGGTCGCGATTGAACAGAACAAGTTGCGCATGGAGGTCGCGCTTCGTCACCTCGCTCCGGCCGGCTCCAACGAGATCACGGTCATCGCACTCAGCGGCGAGAGAGCTGGGTTCCGGGCCGAGGGCGCTGGGCTGCCGGTCGTGGTGCGTCCCGGTGAGACTGCCGTGACCGTAGACCTGATATGGACCGTCGAGCGCTGCGACCTCACTGACCGACTCGCCGACATCCAGGTGATCGCGCAGATCACAAGCCCGGACTTTGCTGTTCGCGACCAACCGCTGGAGTTGCCAGGTCGCGGTGTGGCTGCCCTGGGCCGGTTCGGCGGCGGCCAGTGCTCCGACCGACCTTAAGGTCCGACCGGGTGACGGAACGCCGCCGACCTAGTGCGCTCAGCCCTTCACGCTGCCGGCGGTGAGACCGGCCACGATCCGCTTCTGGAAGATCAGCGCGATGATGATCATTGGTATGGTGACGATCACACACGCGGCTGTGATCGTCCCGATCGGACGCTGGAACGGCACGGCGCCGGTGAATGCCGCGATCGCCACCGGGACCGTCTGAGCGATCTCCGCGCTGCGCGGCGCGAACGTGTTCGCCAGTAGGAACTCGTTCCACGACAGCACGAAGATGATGATCGCCGCCGCGAACACCCCAGGTGCCGCCAGCGGGAGAATCACCCGGAGGAACGCCTGGAACGGGGTTGCCCCGTCAACCCGCGCAGCCTCCTCCAAGTCCTTCGGTATGGACGCGTAGAACGTCATCAGAATGAAGATCGTCAACGGCAGCGTGAACGCGGTATACGGGATGTAAAGACCTTCCCATGTGTTCAGCAGGCCCAGGTTGCGCCACAGTTCGTACAACGGCGGCACGAGCGCCACCGGCGGGAACAGCGAGACGGCAAGAACACCGGACAGCAGCAGGATCTTCCGCTTCAGCGGCAGCCGGGCGATCGCGTAGGCGGTCAGCGAGCCGACGACGATGCAGATGATCGTCGTCGTGCCCGCGATGACGAAGGAATTGCGCAGGTTCAGATGGAAGTTCTGCCCGAAGACCGCCTCATAGTTCTGCAGTCCGAACGGCCCTTGGAATAGGTCAGGGCTGTTCAGCGCACGGTCACCTATCTTGAGGCTGGTCATGATCAGCCAGAAGAACGGGAACAGGCACCAGAGCAGGATGACGCCGAGGAGCGCCGACTTCCCCCAGACCTGCAACGTCGACCGTTGCTCGACGACTCCCCCCTGACGACGGTTCTTACGGGCCTGGCCGCGTCGCGTGACCTCTTCGACCGGGGCCGGTGCAGTGTCGCTCATTCTTCCCCCTCCGTCCCGATGACGAGATCCCTACCGAGCAGGGTGACGAAGATCATTCCGATGCCAAGGACGAGGATGAACGTCAGGGTTGACAGTGCCGCGCCGAAGCCCGGGTTCGGCGTCCGCACGACGAACTCCCGGACCAGGATGGCCAGTGACTCCGTGCCGAACGCCCCTTGCGTCATCACGGCCGGCAGGTCGTAGACCCGCAACGCGTCGACGGTGCGGAACAGGAGCGCGACCAGGATCGCCGGCTTCAGCAGTGGCATGGTGATGAACCAGAACCGCTGGAACATTCCCGCGTTGTCCACCCGGGCGCTCTCGTAGACGTCGCCCGGGATCGTCTGCAGCCCGGCAAGCAACAGTAACGCCACGAATGGCGCTGTTTTCCACACGTCGGCGAAGACGACGGCGAAGATCGGCCAGCCGGGTTGGCCGAGCCAGTTGAAGTTGCCGAGCCCGAGCAGGTTGTTGATGAAGCCCGGCGTCACGTTGAACATGAAGAACCACATCTGCGCCGCGATGACCGTAGGGATCACCCACGGCACCAGGATGGCGGCGCGGGTGACCCCGCGGCCACGGAACGCCTGGTTCATGAGCAACGCGAAGCCGAGCCCGATCAGGAACTCGAACGTCACCGACGACACCGTGAAGAGGAAGGTGAACCAGACGGAGTCCCAGAACCGACCGGAGGTGAGCGCGTCGCTGTAGTTCTCGAGTCCGCCGAAGCCCGTCTGCTGCCGCCGGGTGTAGAGAAACAGGCTGATGACGATGGCCCAGATCACTGGGAACAGCGCAACCAGCGCCATCAGCAGAACCGAGGGAGCTACGAACACCCTTGCGAGTGCACGTTCGGACAGCCCCTTTCGCCGAGCGGCTCGGGGGCCGCCAGGACCCGCGCCTGCCCGGGTGCCGGGCTCGATCTGCGTGTCGGCCATGACGGCCCCCTTTCACCGCTTCAGCTATTCGATGGTGCCTTCGAGGAAGGTCCGAACTTCTTCCGCAGCGCTACGGGGATCCCCTTCACCGTTGTAGGCCGGGTACAGCGTCCGCTGCATGGTGACGCTGATCTCGTTCCACTGCGGCGCCGGCGGGCGCGGCTTGGCTTCAGCGAGGATGTCGCCGAGCAAGGCCATCACCGGGTCATCGGCCAGATCCTCGTACACCGACGCCAAGGTGGGAGGTACCGAGGCTTCGGTGGCAAGCGTGGCCTGGACCTCGGGGTCCGTCGCCGCCCACAGCACGAACTCCTTCGCCATCTCCTTGTTGTTCGAGAACGCGCTCACGGCGTTGTTGAAGCCGCCGAGCGCCGAGACAGTGCCCTCCCCGGTGAAAGTCGGCAGCGGGGCGATGTCAAAGTTTCCGTTGGCCGGGCTGCCAGTGTCGTCCTGGATCAGCGCGTACGCGTACGGCCAGTTGCGCATGAACACTGCGTTGCCAGCCTGGAACTCGTTGCGCGCCTCCTCCTCCATGGCGGTGTTGAACCCAGGCGCGTAGCAGTCGCCCTGCGCCTCGGCCATGAACTCGGTGGCCTGCGTGGCCAGGTCGACGTCGAACAGCACCTCGCTCTGGTCCTCGTTGTAGAGCTCTCCGCCGAGACCCCAGTAGTACTCGAGCCAGTTCACGACGAAGCCTTCGTACTGGGCACCCTGTCCGACGAAGCCCGCGATTCCCTCGGCGCTTCCGACCTCCTGGGCCACCTGGCACAGCTCCTCCCACGTCGTCGGGGGCGAGTCGACCAGGTCGGTGCGGTAGTAGAGGAACCCGGCGTTCGAGTTGTACGGAGCGGCCCACAGCTCGCCGCCCCAGATTCCGGTCTCGAGCGGCCCGGGAAGCGAGGCCGCTTCGAGGTCACCGCGGATGTCCTCGAGGCTTTCCAGCCACTCGTTCTCGGAGTACTCGCCGGTCCAGATCACATCGACGCCCAGCACGTCGAATCCACCCGCCTCGGCTTGGAGATCGAGCGCCTGCTGCTCGCGCTGCTCATCCGCGGCATCGGGAAGGATCTCGATGCGGATCGGGTTGTCGGGGTTCGCCTCGCTCCACATCTCCGCGACGGTTTGGTGGACGCCGCCAACCTGGGCTTCAGCTCCGCCGACGGCCCAGACCAGCTCGCCGCCTTCTTCTTCATCGTCACCGCCGCCGGGTGTGCACGCGACCGCTACAAGCGCGACTCCCGCGGCGAGTGACACCCACGTACTGAAATGTCTCCGTGTGTTCATCTCGTCCCTTCTCCTCGCCGCCCCTGACGGGCGGCGCAATTCATTACAAATCACGCACCGCCGGCGACAGGCGCCGACGATGATCCAGCGCCGTCAGCGCAGCGCCAGTCCAGTCTCGATGTCGAAGAAGTGCATTTGATCTGCTCGGAATCCGACATCGACGCGATCACCGACCTTGGGGGCCTCCTGAGGTTCCATCTTCGAGACGAACTGCTGACCGCCCTCGCGGGCCTCGCGCTCCATCTCGGCAAACGCTTCTGGATCGTCCACTGCCTGCCGCATGTCTTCGGTGACGATGGGGGGCGCGCTGGTGCCGAAGTGCACCAGCACCTCAGAGCCCAGCAGCTCGACCATCGTCACGTTGCGCTCGGGCATCTTCTGGTCCTGCGGGGTTGACCCGTCGGCCCGGAAGAAGTGCTCCGGACGCATGCCGACTGCCACTTTGCTGCCGACGCGGCGTCGCAGACCCGGGTAGCGTTCCAAAGCCATGTCGTTAACCTTGAGCGACGACAGGGTGCCCAGCTTGACGTGGATCTCGCCGTCAACCTCGTCGACGGTCCCCTCTGCGAGGTTCATCGCCGGCGACCCGATGAAGCCCGCTACGAACAGGTTGTCCGGGTTGTCGTAGAGCGCCTGCGGGCTGTCAACCTGCTGCAGCTCTCCGAGTTTCAGCACCGCCACCCGGTCGCCCATGGTCATGGCTTCGATCTGGTCATGGGTGACGTACAGCGTGGTGACGCCGAGCCGGTTCTGCAGCGCGGCGATCTCCGCTCGCATCTGGACACGCAGCTTGGCGTCCAGGTTCGAGAGCGGCTCGTCCATGAGGAACGCTTGCGGGTTCCGGACGATGGCGCGGCCCATGGCCACGCGTTGCCGCTGACCGCCGGAGAGAGCCTTCGGCTTACGGTGCAGGAACTCGGTCAGACCTAAGATCTCGCCAGCCTTATTGACCCGTTCCTCAATCTCGTTCTTCGGAAACTTGGCCATCTTGAGCGCGAACCCCATATTGTCGCCTACCGACATGTGGGGGTAGAGCGCGTACGACTGGAACACCATCGCGATGTCCCGCTCACCGGGCGACAGCTCATTCACGACCCGGTCGCCGATGACCATCTTGCCCTCGGAGATCGTCTCAAGTCCGGCGACCATGCGTAGCGCCGTCGACTTGCCGCACCCAGAGGGTCCTACCAAGATCACGAACTCTCCGTCGCCGATCTGGAGGTTCAGATCCTTGACTGCCTCAGTTCCGTCTGGGAAGCGCTTCCAGACGCCGTCGAACTCAATCTTTGCCATGGCCGCTCCCTCGCGTCAGGCAAGCTGTACTTAGCCGGTGGAGTTGATAATGGTGGCGCGAGGCCGTGGCCGCAAGGCCATCTGAGATACACGTGCCGTTCTTGGAGCAGAAACTTCGCCAATCGACCATGCGACTCTCCCCCAGGTATCACCTCGCTCCAGCGTAGGCCGGTGGCGGGTCGCGGTACAGTCACATCTCAATGACGATCGCGTCTACCAGCGGTGGGACCCCAGTGCCCGACCACGTGACAGCCCGGCTGCGCGGCCACTTGGCTCGGATCTACGGGCTTGAGGTCGCGGCTGCGACGCTGCCCCGATTCGTCGGCCTCCTCGAGTCGGTCGAGCACAGGCCGCCCCGAGAGCAATTATTCGACGAGACCGATGTGCTCCTCATCGCGTACGGCGACCACGTGCGAGAACCGGACCAGCCGCCGCTGGCCACGTTCCGCAGCTTCCTCACGGCCCACGTGGGCGACGTCGTCTCGGGCCTCCACCTGCTCCCTCACTATCCCTGGACGTCCGACGACGGATTTGCAGTTGTCGACTACACGGCGGTAGACCCGTCCCTCGGAGAGTGGCGCCACGTCGAGGACTTGGCCGGCGACTTCCGGCTCATGTTCGACGCGGTCGTGAACCACACGTCCGCATCGAACCCGTGGTTCGTGCGGTGGCGATGCGGTGACCCGGACTACGCCGATTTCTTTCTGGCCACCGACCCGTCCGCCGATGTGCGGTCGGTCGTCCGGCCGCGCACGTCGCCCCTGCTCACACCGTTCTGGACCAGCGACGGCAGCGGCCGGCCGGTGTGGACGACGTTCAGTTCCGACCAGGTCGACCTGAACTACGCCAATCCCGAGGTCCTGCTCGCGGTCACAGACGTGCTCCTCGGCTACGTGGCGCACGGAGCCGGCCTGCTGCGGCTCGACGCTATCGCGTTCCTCTGGAAGGAACTGGGCACGTCGTGCCTGCACCTGCCGCAGACACACGAGATCATCCGGCTTTGGCGGACGGTGCTGGACGCCGTCGCACCAGGCACGCTGATCGTGACCGAGACCAACGTCCCGCACGCCGAGAACATCACCTACTTCGGAGACGGGACGGACGAGGCGCACCTCGTCTACCAGTTCCCGTTGCCGCCTCTCACCCTGGCGGCCTTCCATGCCGGCGACGCGACACAGCTTCGAGAGTGGGCAGCGACGCTGTCGCCGCCGAGCTCGCAGGCCTCGTTTCTCAACTTCCTCGCCTCGCACGACGGGGTGGGCCTGCGTCCGGTCGAAGGGCTCCTCGGCACGGACGAGATCGACCGGCTCTGCGCGGCGGTCCAGGCCCGCGGCGGGCGGGTCTCCTACCGAACAAGTGGTGACGGCTCCGCTAGTCCGTACGAGCTGAACACGGTGTATTTCGATGCGCT
>JASLBX010000558.1 GCA_030146385.1 Jiangellaceae bacterium
GTGGTCACGAAGCGTCGGCGCTCGCAGCCTCTTCGACGACGGGGGTCAGCGACAGCTTGCCGCGGTCGTCGATGTCGGTGATCTCGACCTGGATCTTCTGGCCGACCGAGACGACGTCGTCGACGTTCTCGACCCGCTTGCCGCCGGCGAGGGCGCGCAGCTTGGACACGTGGACCAAGCCGTCCTTACCAGGCAGCAGCGAGACGAACGCCCCGAAGCTGGTCGTCTTCACGACGGTGCCCAGGTAGCGCTCGCCGACCTCCGGCATGGTCGGGTTGGCGATCGCGTTGATCTGCGTCCGGGCCGCCTCGGCCGCTGGGCCGTCGGTGGCGCCGATGAAGATCGTGCCGTCATCCTCGATGGTGATCTCAGCGCCGGTCTCGTCCTGGATCTGGTTGATGATCTTGCCCTTGGGCCCGATCACCGCGCCGATCTGGTCGACCGGGATCTTGATCGTGATGATCCGCGGCGCGTACGGGCTCATCTCGTCCGGCTGGGCGATCGCCTGGGCCATCACGTCCAGGATGGTCATCCGGGCGGCCTTGGCCTGCTGCAGTGCCGCGGCCAGCACGGTCGCCGGAATGCCGTCCAGCTTCGTGTCGAGCTGCAGGGCGGTGACGAACTCCGGCGTACCGGCGACCTTGAAGTCCATATCGCCGAAGGCGTCTTCGGCGCCGAGGATGTCGGTCAGCGTCACGTACTCGGTCTTGCTATCGACCTCACCGGAGATCAGGCCCATCGCGATGCCTGCCACGGGATCGCGCAGCGGCACGCCGGCGTTGAGCAGCGACATCGTCGAGGCACAGACCGAGCCCATGGACGTCGAGCCGTTCGAGCCCAGGGCCTCGGACACCTGCCGGATGGCGTACGGAAACTCCTCGCGGCCGGGCAGCACCGGCAGCAGTGCCCGCTCGGCGAGCGCGCCGTGGCCGATCTCGCGCCGCTTGGGCGAGCCCACCCGGCCGGTCTCACCCGTCGAGTAGGGCGGGAAGTTGTAGTTGTGCATGTAGCGCTTGGAAGTCTCCGGCGAGAGCGTGTCCAGCTTCTGCTCCATGCTCAGCATGTTCAGCGTCGTGACGCCGAGGATCTGGGTCTCGCCCCGCTCGAAGAGGGCCGAACCGTGGGCGCGCGGCACCGGGCCGACCTCGGCCGACAGCGTCCTGATGTCGGCGAGCCCGCGGCCGTCGATCCGGACCTTGTCGCGCAGGACGCGGTCGCGGACGAGCCGCTTGGTCAGCGACCGGAACGCGGCGCTGATCTCCTTGGGGTCGAGCTCGTCGCCAGCAAGCTTCTCCTGAAGGCCCGCCTTGATCTCGTCCAGCCGCGCCGCGCGCGCGGCCGTGCGGAGGATGGTCAGCGCTTGCGCAAGCTCGTCAGTGACGGCCGACTCGACGGCCGCATACACCTCGTCGGTGTAGTCGAGGTAGATCGGGAACTGGCCAGTGGGCTTGCCGGCCTTGTCGGCGAGTTTCTGCTGGGCCTTGCAGAGCGTGGTGATGAACGGCTTGGCCGCTTCGAGCCCGGCTGCGACGACGTCCTCGGTAGGAGCGGTCTTGCCGTCCTGAACCAGCTGCCAGGTGTGCTCGGTGGATTCGGCCTCGACCATCATGATCGCGACGTCGCCGTCCGGCAGGACGCGGCCCGCGACCACCATGTCGAAGACGGCCTCCCCGAGCTGCGAGTGCAGCGGGAACGCGACCCACTGGTTGTCGATGAGCGCAACGCGGACCGCTCCGATCGGGCCAGAGAACGGCAGGCCCGCGATCTGCGTCGAGGCCGACGCTGCGTTGATCGCCACGACGTCGTAGAGGTGGTCGGGATGCAACGACATGACTGTGATCACGACCTGGATCTCGTTGCGCAGCCCGTTGGCGAACGACGGACGCAGCGGGCGGTCGGTCAGCCGACAGGTGAGGATCGCCTCCTCGGACGGCCGGCCCTCCCGGCGGAAGAACGAACCGGGAATCCGCCCGGCGGCGTACATGCGCTCCTCGACGTCGATCGTCAGAGGAAAGAAGTCGAGGTGCTCTTTGGGCTGCCTCGACGCGGTTGTCGCCGACAGCAGCATGGTCTCGTCGTCGAGGTAGGCCACGGCCGAACCGGCGGCCTGCCGGGCCAGCTGCCCGGTCTCAAATCGAACAGTGCGAGTGCCGAAGCGGCCATTGTCGATTACGGCTTCGGCGGTGTGAATCTCTGGACCCGTCACGGGCCACCCTCCTGAATCAATCGCGGGATGGCAGCTCCGGACCGGTTGCCGGCGTCGCCGCCGGTCATCGATGGAAGCCCTCGGGCGGTCAGATAATCCCGCCCGGGAGCCACAACCGAGGACCGGCTCGTCGCGAATCAGCCGGTGGCCGGTGCGAACCACCCCTTGTGGTGAGCTATTCAGTTGTCAGATACGACGAAGGAGCGGCGCCCCGGTGTGGGGCAACCGCTCCCCGGTCGCATACGTCATCCGCGAATACCAAGCTTCTTGATCAAAGCTCGGTACCGCATGATGTCGGTGTCGCGTAGGTACTTGAGCAGCCGCTTGCGCTGACCGACCTGCAGCAGCAGACCACGGCGGCTGTGATGGTCGTGCTTGTGCACTTTGAGGTGCTCGGTCAGGTGGTTGATGTTGTGCGTCAGCAGCGCGATCTGGACCTCGGGCGAGCCTGTGTCGTTCTCGCTGCGGCCGTGCTCGGCGATGATCTGCTTCTTGGTTGCAGTGTCGATCGACACTAAGGCTCCTTCGTAGGACTCGTTGCGCGGCGCACCCGGGCTGATCCACCGGGGCACTCTCTGACCGCGGCCGTTCTGACGGCGCCCTCAGAATACCAGCGGGCCAGCCGGTGGGTGTAATCGAACGTGCTCAGAGCCCGAGTATCCGTCGCGTCTGCGCGACGTCCCGGACCATCTGGTCCACGAGCTCGTCGATCGAGCTGAAGCGCTCCTGGCCGCGGATGCGGTCGACGAAGTCCACGGCGATCGTCTTGCCATACAACTCCAGGTCTTCCCGATCCAGGACGTACGGCTCCACGGTGCGCCGGACGCCGTCGAACGTCGGGTTGGTGCCGACCGAGACGGCAGCCGGCAGCGGCACGGTGGCGGGCTCGTCCGGGACAGTCATCCAGCCCGCGTAGATCCCGTCAGCCGGTACAACCTCCCCGTCGTGAACGGGGACGTTCGCCGTCGGAAAGCCGAGCTGGCGACCCCTGCCCTCGCCGCGGACCACCACGCCCTCGAACCGGTACGGCCGGCCGAGCGCCTCCGCGGCCGACGCGACATCGCCGCTCGCCACCAGTTGCCGGATGTGAGTGGACGACCAGCGGTCGACCGCACCGCCGCCGACGATCTCGACGGCGTCGACGGTGAACCCGTACTCAGTACCGAGCCGGCGCAGCAGCGCCACGTCGCCGGCCGCCCGGTGGCCGAACCGGAAGTCTTCTCCGACCACGATCACAATGGCCCCGCACACGCCGGCGAGCACGTCCGCAATGAACTCCTCGGCCGGCTGCTGGGCCCGCTGCTTGTCGAACGGCAGGACGAGGACGTGGTCGGCGCCGGAGTCACCCAGCAACTCGATCCGGCGCTCGAGCGGCACCAGAGAGGGCGGCGCGGCGTCCGGACGGATCACGGCCATCGGGTTCGGGTCGAAGGTGATCACTACGAGC
>JASLBX010000577.1 GCA_030146385.1 Jiangellaceae bacterium
TCCTCCGGCGAGGTCCGGGTTACCTGGGACGAGGTTGGTGGCGATGCTGGCGAATGCCACGTAGCGACCATCCGCGGTGATCGCCGGCGGGGCCGACGACCCCCGGTTCGCCTGAGTGCCGTCGCTGGCGACGGACACCCGCTCGGTGGTGCCTGGCGGCGATGGCTCGAGCGGCCGGTGGCTCGGCATCCGGAACGCGTCGATGATCTCCTGCTCGACGCGGTTGCCGTCGGCGTCCCAGGCCTGGACCTTCAACGACGCGGGTTGGCTGGCCCGGGGGTCCAGCACGAACTCGTAGCGTCCGTCGCCGTGCGCCTTGCCCGGCCGCTCCCGCCAGGTCGCGCCGTCGTCATACGACGTCCACAACCTCGCCCCGCCGATGGACCCGCCGGCCGAGCCGGCCTGGTGCCGGACATGCAGACCGATGACTGGTGGCCCGCCCCGGTCCTCCGGGACTCGCAAGGTGTTCCGCAGATCGAGGTCGATGTCGTAATCGACCTGGAGCAGCGGCACGATCTCCGGGCCACCGTCCGCAGGCAGCGCCGACTGCCAGGTCCACGCGGTGCTGGCCGCTGTCGAGGTCTGCCACCAGGACCGGTTGGTGCGCGCGCTCAGTTCCAGCCGGTACTCCGCCGGTTCGCTCGCCATCGACAGTGAGCTCGGGTTGGTCCCGGAGTCGATGAGCGTCCCGTCCCGGAAAAAGGCGTATTCCGTCGGCCCCTCCCGCGCCTCCATAGCGTTGCCGCCGGTGTCGACCCAGGGCGACACCGCGAGGTCCAGCGTGTTCCACGTCCGGACGGTCGGCTCGTCGCCGCGCAGGCCCGGGGCCATCGGTCGGGCGAACCAGGCCTGGCTCAGCCGCTCGCCCGCGGTGTAGGTCACCGGCTCGGTGAACAGCGTCGGCAGCCTTGCACCGTTGAGATTGACCCGCTGCCGGTGAGCACCTTCACCGCGGCGGTAGTAGTCGGTCCGCTCGGCGGGCACATTGAACCCGTGCGCAGCGCCCAGCTCGAGGCCCTCCCAGCCGGGCACTTCCACGAAGCGGGTGCTCAGCACGATCTGGTTCGGCGTGTCGCTGTGATAGCGGTTTGTCACGGCCGCCAGGTCGTCGACCTCCGCCACGTAGTGCAGGTCGCCCGGGACGGCGCCCGACTCGACGAAGACAAGGTCATACAGGACGGAGCTGGCCGCCGCATCGGTCTCCCCGAGCAGCCAGCGGCTGAACACGCTGTACTCGCCCGTGGCCGGTGCGTCGGCCTCGGCGATGTAGACAGGCGTGGTGGGTGACACGGTGAACGCCCGGGCAAGGTTCTGCCCGGCCGCTGTTTCACGCCGGTAGCCGACCAGCACGTCGGTGTACGGCAACGGGCTGGTGTCGTGTTGCGGCGTCTCGACAGTGACCTGGTTCGCGGTCCGGGCGTCCAGCACCACCGTCATGTCCTCGGTGACCGCGATCTCCGGCAACGCGACGATGCTGATCTCTTCGCCGTGCTCGGGGTGCGGGTCCTGGAACCGGCCGATCACCGCGTAGGTCCCGCGTGGAACCTCGACGCTGATCGTTCCGTCGCTGTTGAAGAACGACCTGCCGGTGTCGAAGGTGTTCAGGTCGTTCACGTCCACGACTTCGACCCTGCTGAGCGGGCCGTCGGCAGGGTCGCCGCGCCGGTCGAGCCCCTCGACGGTCAGGGTGTGGGTCGGCGGCTCGAGCCAGAAGCCGGTCGGCGTGCGGCTCACGACCGCGCCGGTGTCGTCGGCCGCGACGAGATAGCCGCCGTACGTCCCGAACTCCCCCGCGCGCGGGTCGAGGCTCACGGTGACGTCCGCGGACTCGCCGGGGCCGAGCGCGAGCTCGGCAGGGACGACGTCCAGCACCGTGTCGCTGGGTGCGCCGGCCTCGGGGCTGGTGACGTCGAACGACAGGTCGAGAGCGACCGGCTCGTCGAGGAGGTTGGTGTAGGTCACGTCAGTGCTGATCGGCGTCTCGTCGTACGGGTACTCGAACGAGCCGAAGTCCAGCGGGGCCGGCGACACCGCCACGGGAGCATCGAGTGCGGCCGGGATGTCGAGCCCGCCACCACCCTGCTGGTACACCGTCAGGTGGTCGCTCGGGACGGCAGAAGTGACCAGGGTGGACTTGACCCCGGATGCATCCAGATCCGGTCTCTGCTGGAGCAGAATCGCCGCCGCGCCGGCGACGTGGGGCGCGGCCATCGACGTGCCCGATGCTCTGGTGTAGTGCTCGTTGACCGGACTGCCCAGTGTCGTGCCGCGGGCCCGGGCGGCGGCAATCCCTACACCGGGGGCGGTGATGTCGGGCTTAATAGAGAACTCCCCACCGATGATGTGGCGGAGCCCGGGCACCAGCCGTGGCCCGCGGCTGGACCAGGTCGGCAGGTTGCCGGAGTCGTCCACCGCGCCGACGGTGAGGGCCGCGGACGCCGCGCCTGGCGATGCGATGGTCCAGCTGCCGGGGCCGAGATTGCCGGCGGAGACCACGAACAGCATGTCGTGCTGCTCGGTCAAGTGGTTCACGGCGAAGCTCAACGAGTCGAAGCCATTGGACGGGTTGCTCGAGCCCAGGCTCACGTTGACGACGTCCGCGCCGGCGTCAACGGCCCACTCCATGCCCTGGATGATCCAGCTCGTCAAGCCGCGGCCGGTGTCATCGAGGACCTTGCCGCTCAGCAGGGTCGCGCCTGGAGCCACACCGGTATACGTCCCGTCCTGCGCCGCTCCACTGCCGGCGATGATGCCCGCCACGTGCGTGCCATGGCCGTACCGGTCGAACCCGTCGCCCGAGAAGGTGAAGTTCTCGACTGCGGCGACGCGGCCGGCGAAGTCGGGATGAGTCAGGTCGATGCCGGTGTCGAGAACCGCCACCTTGACGCCGGTACCGTCGTAGCCGGCGGCCCACGCGTCCGGCGCCCCCACAGCCAGCACACTCTCATCCAGCGACACCGTGACCTGCTCGTCCAGCCAGACCGTGCCGATCCCCTTCAGCTTCAGCGGTCCGGCGGCCGTCCGTGCCGCCAACTCGTCGCCGGTATCGGTCAGCGCCTGCCAGAAGTCCGGACTGTCGCTGTCCACGGTCGCGGCCGCGCCGCCGATGCTGGCCAACGGCGTGGCTTCGCCGATGCCAGGAGTCGATGTGAGGGGCGGTTGCTCAGTCGTCCGGAACTCGCTCGGGGATTCGGCCGGCACAGCGATGACCGGCAGGCCGCGCTCGGTGTCGTATCCGTACTCGACGAGCTTCGTGACGTTGAACAGCTCCCGGTCCAGCACGTCGGGGATCAGCGGCAGCGCGTCGGAGGGAATCACATACAGCCGGCCGTCCTCGTCCAGGATTTCGTACGTGGCCTCATAGCCGTCCCGCTCCGCAAGCTGGACGTCCACCGCCCGGCGGCCGCCAGCGAAGACTTCGACGGTGACCGTGTCGCCGGTGATCAAGCCGACCACATGCTGCTCGGCGGGAGCGACCGGCTCACCGTCCGGTAAGGACGAGTGACTCTCCTCGGCGCCGGCGTGCGCCCCCATGCCCAGCGCCGCACCCAGCGCAACGACGAGCGCCACGTTCGCCGGCCACACGCGCATCCGCCTCTGCTGCATCGCCGGCTCCTCTCGTCGGAGACCTCCGGTGGGTCTTCCGGATAGCCTCTGACGCGAGGCACGGCTCGGCTATACCAAGATCTCGTCAATTTTGGTGCGGTGCCGCTGCCCCTCGCATCACTCGTCCGCGGCGAGCCGGTGTGCCAGAGCCGCCCGGGAACGGACGTCCAGCTTCCTCATGGCGGCCGATACGTGCCGGGCGACGGTGTTCACCGAGAGGAAGAGGTCGGCGGCGATCTGCTTGTTCGACCGGCCCGTGGCGGCCAGCTCGGCCACCTCGCGTTCGCGTGGCGAGAGCTCATTTCCGTAGCCGCGGCGACCGCCGCGATGCCGGGCGGGTACAGAGATCCCGTACTTCCGAGCGAGCCGGGTCACCCGGCCGCCGTCCCATTCCGCATCGAGGCCTCGGAACGAGCCCAATGCACGGCGCAAAGCTTCCTCCGCCTGCTCGGCCCGGCCGGCCGTGAAGAGACTGGCTGCCGCCTGCTCTATGGCCATCGCCGCCTCGTAGTCGCAGTGGGCGAGCTCGTACAGTTCCGCAGCCGCAGTGAATGCCTGCGCCGCCGGGAGCGGTTCACCGGCACCGGCATGTAGGAAACCGCGGGCGTATCGCAGAGCCGGTGCGGCCAGCGGCGCGTCCACCTCGGCCAGGGCTGCCTCGCAACGGTTCACGAACGCGCGAGCGTCGTCGTGGTTGCCCGCTGCTTCGAGGGCTGCCGTCGCCGCGGGCAGCGCCCGCGCATCCGGCGCCCAGACTCCCTTGGCGTCGACCGCCGCCATCCACCGGCGGGCCGTAGCCTCGGCGTCCGAGCTGTCCTCGCGTCCCAGTTCCAGTCGGATCATCGCCTCGATGGCGATCGGCAACACGTCGAACCCACCGAGCTCGAAGCACAAGTCGATGGCGCCCACGAGTTCGGGCCGAGCTTCACCGACGTCACCTCGGACCAGAGCCAGGCATCCGCGTGCGATCTCGACGTCGATACGCGCCCGTGGATGTTCGGCCAGCTCGTCGACGAGAACGCGCACTTCGCCGAGAAGGTTGGCCCATGAACCCCCGCAGTACTGAAGCAACACCAGGCTAGACCTGATGCTCAGTTCCAGCCGGCGGTTCTCAGCGGCGATCGCTCCGTCAAGCGCGGCCGGCAGGAGCCTGTTGGCAATCTCGACGTGCCCGGCGTAACACGCCTCCGCGCCCACCGAGAGGTAGGCGTTCACTTCCCGCCGAAGCCGAGGAGCGCCTCCAGTCCGATCCACGATTCGGTTGGCCAGCTCCCGCCATCCGGGATCGCCGAACGGGACCATCACCATGGCGATCTTGCCGAGCAAGAACATCTCAAATACCGGATCATCGATTCTCGGCACAATCTCGAGCGCACGGTGCAACCAGTGCCGGTGCTCGTCCGGTTGAACACTCTTTGCCGTCGGTATGCCCAGCACGACCATCGCCCACGCCTGCAGATCCGGGCGGTGGCCAAGTTCGTCGACTGCTTCGGTCAGCAGCTGGCGCACCGTGAGCGCGTCCACCCCGATCTCGTGCATCAGCATGCCGAGCCTGAAGCGCACTTCGCCGCTCAGCCCAGCCGGCAATTCCTGCTCAAGCACTTCCGATAGCAGGTCCACGACATCGCGGGCGCGGAGAGCGTCGATGGCCGCTTCACCCAATAGCGCGGCCAATCGTCCGCGGCTGTCCGGGTCGAGTGGCGCATGCCGGAGCACATCCTCCAGCAGCCGGAACGCCTCCGCGTCGTGACCCAGTTCCAGCGCCTGCTCGGCCGCCAGCTCCGCGGCACCGACCCACTCGGCCAATTTCTTCGCGTGCCGCAGATGGTGCGCCACCTGACCGAGCGGAACTTGTTTCTCGGCGCTGAGCGCAGCGGCCGCCCGGCCATGCAAATCACGCCGGCGCGGCCCAGGAATCTCGTCGTAGACCGCTTGAGCCGCCAGTAGGTGGCGGAACCCGACGGTTTGGCCATGCTCGCTGAGCAGACCTGACTCGAATGCGTCGTCCAGCGCAAGCAACACCTGGTCGTGCGGCAGCCGCGTGCTTGCGGCAAGGACTGCTTGTGGGACGGGCACCTGTAAGACGGCCGCCGCCTCGGCAACAGCCTTCGCCTGTGGGGTGAGCCGGCTCACCCGTTCCAACACGGGGTCCCGGATGCCGCTCGGCACGTCCAGCTCATCGAGCGTACGACGCGCCCATCCACCGCCTCGACGTACCAGGTCCCCCCGGGATCGCAACAAGGCGAGCAGCTCCTCGATTACGAACGGGAGGCCGGACGCTCGCTCGCACAGGTAAGTCGCGAACTCGTCCGAGACGTGGTCCGCCCCGACGATGGCGGCGACCAGACGTCCAGTCTCGTCCGCGTCGAGTGGCCGGAGCTCGATCTCAGTCCGGCTGGTCGTGCTCGGTAGCTTCGCTGCGGTGGACCGCACCCGCGGGTCAACCTCGTCGCCACGGAAGGTTAGTACGATGGCCAGCTCCTGTGGCGCACTGGCCAGTAGGTAGCCGAGGAAGTCTGCGGTCTGCTCGTCCGCCCAGTGCATGTCCTCGATGACCAAAACCGTCGGGCCGAGAGCTGCTAGAAGTTCCGTGAGTGCCCGGAACACCCGGTGCCGCTCGGCGGCTCGGTCGTCGAGCGGCAGCGG
>JASLBX010000591.1 GCA_030146385.1 Jiangellaceae bacterium
GGGCCATCTTCTGGCTCACCCGGCCGGCGACGATCATCAGGTCGGCCTGGCGCGGCGAGGCCCGGAACACCTCCATGCCGAACCGGGACGAGTCATGCCGCGGGCCGCCGAACGCCATCATCTCGATCGCGCAGCACGCGAGCCCGAACGTCGCGGGCCACATCGAGCCCTTGCGCGCCCAGCCGGCGAACTTCTCCAGCGACGTCAGCAGGACGCCGGAAGGTAGCTTTTCCTCAATACCCATGGTTGCGCTCCCTCCTCTAGTCCCAGTCCAGTCCGCCGCGGCGCCACTCGTAGACGAACGGCACCGTGATCAGGAACAGGAACGTCACCATCGCGACAAAGCCGAAGAGGCCGAGGTGATCGAACCGCACCGCCCAGGGGTACAGGAACACG
Organism: Jiangellaceae bacterium; assembly: GCA_030146385.1. GTDB lineage: Bacteria > Actinomycetota > Actinomycetes > Jiangellales > Jiangellaceae > JASLBX01. Next base: position 397 of record JASLBX010000591.1, read on the forward strand.
ATCTCTATGTCGAAGATGATGAATGTCATTGCGGTCAGGTAGTACTTCACCGGGAACCTACCGCCACCGACCGGCTGGGGTGTCGGCTCGATCCCGCACTCGTAGGAGTCGACCTTGGCGCGGTTGAACGTCTGCCTACCCACCAGCTGCGAGGTCACCAGGGTGACGACCGCGAAGATCGCGGCCAGGGCGATCAGCCCGATGATCGGCACGTACGGGTTCATCCGACCCCCTCTATGTTCGGCGTCCCCATGCTAGTGACGCAGATCATGTTGGTCCTCCGGAACACACAGGTCTCCTCATGCCCTCACGCGGCCGGTGCCAGCCGGGTCAGGGTGTTGATCAGACGGTCATAGACGTCACCGTCGCGACGATCGGTCAGGTTGGCCAGCAGCTTGAGTACCAGCCGCATCAGCGACGGGTGCGGCAATCCGCGCCGGGTGCAGAGTTTCATGACGCGCGGATCACCAATCAACCTTACGAAGATCCGCCCCAGCGTGTAGTAGCCCCCGTGGTCCTGCTTGAGCGCCGTCGGGTAGCCCTGGAGCACCCGCTCCCGCTCGGCAGCGGTCGCGCGGGCCGAGGCGTCAGCGATCACTGTGGCGGCCAGGCTCGCCGCTTCCATCGCGTAGTCGATGCCCTCGCCATTGAACGGGTTGACCATCCCGCCCGCGTCTCCGACCAGGAGCAGCCCCCGCGAGTAGTGCGGCTGCCGGTTGAACGCCATCGGCAAAGCCGCGCTGCGGATCGGTCCGACCTGGTTCTCCTCGGTGAATCCCCAGTGCTCTGGCGTCTGGGCGACCCAGCGCTTGAGCATCTGCCGGTAGTCGACCTGCCCGAAGGCCTTGGACGTGTTCAGGATGCCGAGACCCACATTGCTGGTGCCGTTTCCCGTCCCGAAGATCCAGCCGTAGCCCGGGAGCAGCTCCTCATGGCCGTGCTCGTTGCGCACGGGGAGTTCCAGCCAGGACTCCATCCAGTCATCGTCGTGGCGCGGCGTGGTGAAGTACGTCCGGACAGCCACCCCCATCGGGCGGTCGTCCCGCTTGTGGATGCCCATCGCGGTCGCGAGGCGGGACGACACTCCGTCCGCGGCGACGACCACCGGCGCCCGATAGGTGGCCTGCGGGCCGGCGGGGCGGCCTCGATCATCCACCGGCTTGGCCGTGACACCGACGACGCGGCCGGTCCGCTCGTCGATCACAGGCCCAGTGACGTTCGTGCTCTCGTGGAGTCTCGCCCCGGACTTCTCAGCGTGCCGGGCCAGGATCTCGTCGAAGTCCATCCGGGTGCGGACGAGCCCGTAGTTGGGGTAGCTCGCCAGGTCGGGCCAGGGCATCTCGATCCGCATGCCGCCGCCGATGACCCGGAGCCCGTGGTTACGGATCCAGCCCGGGGCGGAGATATCGACGCCCATCCGGACGAGCTGCCGAACGGCCCGCGGGGTCAGCCCGTCGCCGCACACCTTGTCGCGAGGGAAGGACGCCTTCTCCAGCATTAGGACGTCGAGCCCGGCCCGCGCCAGGTAATACGCCGTCGTAGAGCCTGCGGGTCCAGCGCCTACGACGATGACATCAGCGTCGTTGGCCGTCGGGCTCATGCGGTCCTCGGTGCGGTGTCGGCGGGTTCGTGAAAGCGTTCACGAGCACGTTTCCAGGCCAGTCTAGGGCCAAGCGAGCGGTGCTCTAACGCGGGGGGACTCGCTACCCGACCTGCACATTTACGCTTGAATCACGTTGCCAAATTCGGCCCACCACGTTGATCGAAGAACCCTTATCATCCCGGCTATACGGGTAGCATCTTCCGTTGATCAAGGAGCAAGCGCGTGGTGGATTGCCACGATGCCGCCCGACAGGTTGCGCCACTTCACCTGCGTCCACCCCGCGCCTGCGATCGCCGACGCCATCGCGCGCTGGTCGGGCCAGGCAGGAATGGACTCGCCCAGATAGACGTACGCCTCGGGATTGCTAGCCACGCGCCGGGCGATGGCTGGGATGGCCCGCATCAGGTACTCCAGGTACACGAGCCGGAACGGCCCCCAGGTCGGGTGGCTGAACTCGCACAGCACCAGCCGTCCGCCCGGCCGCGTCACCCGCAGCATTTCGCGCAGCGCGGCGTCCGAGTCGTGCACGTTGCGGAGACCGAACGAAGTGGTCACCGCGTCGAAGGACGCGTCGGCGAACGGCAGGCGCATGGCATCGCCGGCGACGAACGGCAGCAACGGCCGGCGGCGGCGTCCCTCGTGCAGCATGCCGAGCGAGAAGTCGCACGGGACGACGAACGCGCCGGCACTCGCAAAAGGCGCACTCGACGTTCCAGTGCCGGCCGCGAGATCCAACACCCGCTCACCCGGCCGCACATCCACGGCCTGTTCAACCGCCCGCCGCCAGAGCCGGTCCTGCCCGAGCGACAGCACGTCGTTCGTCCGGTCGTACCGCTCAGCCACGTCGTCGAACATTGCCGCCACATCCTGCGGCTGCTTGTCCAGGGAGGCACGCGTCACGAGCGTCAAGGGTAGTTCGCTGTGAGATAAGCCGTTGCTTTGCGGCCACCTGTGGTCGTACGGTCTGACATACACGGGAAGGAGGTGGTCCGCAGAATGTATAGCTCTGGGACTCGTGAGGTGACCGCCCGCTAGGAGCGTTCACCGCTCGCCACGCGCAGCGCACCAGCGCTCCGTAGCGGGCAATCCCAAGGACAGTCACCCAGCCCGCGGGGCCCCCGGACCTTGTCCCTCCGGGCCGGACGGACGCCTCGTTGCGGACGCCCGGAAGTGGCCCGCGGGCTGCTTTTTCTCCGCAGCGCTCACGGCGCCAGCCGCTCCAGACGCCACAGGCCCGAACCTGCAAGGCGCGAGTAGCGGAGCCGATCGTGCAACCGCGCCGGGCCGCCTTGCCAGAACTCGATCGAGTCGGACGTCACCCGGAACCCGCCCCAGAAGTCGGGCAGTGGAACGTCGCGGGTGAACCGCTCAGCCATCACGGCCGCGCTGCGCTCCAGCTCATCGCGAGACGCGATCACCGACGACTGCTCGCTGGCCCACGCTCCGAGCTGGGACTCCCTGGGACGCGTCGCCCAGTACGCGGCGGCCTCGTCTCGCGACACCTCGGCCGCGGTTCCGGTCACGACGACCTGGCGCTCCATAGCGATCCACGGAAAGCAGAGCGACACGCCGGGGCTGACCGCCATCTCGGCTGCCTTCCGCGACCGCAGGTTCGTAAAGAACACGAATCCCGTCTCGTCGAGTTCCTTGAGCAGGACGTGGCGTGTACTGGGACGTCCGGACGCATCGGCCGTCGCCAGAACCATCGCGTTCGGTTCGGCCAGCCCGGCCCCGACGGCGGCGGCCAGCCAGGCGCGGAAGAGCTCGAACGGATCGGCGGGAACCTCGGACTCGAGCAGCCGTCCACTCCGGTACGACCGACGCATCGCCGACAGATCCTCGTCCACGGCGGACAAGCCTGCCACGAGAATGCTTAGGCAGGACCGTACAAATGTGGGATATCGCACAGTCGTCCGGTCCTGACTTGTTGAACTCCCACAGTTTCACGGCAGAATGAATCGTTGAGCGACCAACTTTGTTCGCCAAACGACACATCCACGACGTTTGGCACAGTTCGGGGGCCACGAGCAATCCTAGGGAGCGTGCATGTCCGACGTTCAGCATGGTCTCGAAGGTGTCATCGCTTTCGAGACGGAGATCGCCGAGCCTGACAAGGAAGGCAGCGCGCTGCGCTATCGCGGTGTCGACATCGACGACCTGGTCGGCCGCGTCCCGTTCGAGAACGTCTGGGGACTACTGGTCGACGGCGCCTTCCAGCCAGGGCTACCGCCGGCTGAGCCGTTCCCGATCCCGGTGCATTCCGGCGATGTGCGGGTCGACGTGCAGAGCGCGCTGACCCTGCTGGCTCCCGCGTGGGGTTTCCAGCCACTGCTGGACATCTCCGATGAGCAGGCCCGCGACAATCTTGCCCGGTCCGCCGTGATGGCGCTGTCGTTCGTCGCGCAGTCCGCGCGCGGCATCGGACTCCCGATGGTCCCCCAGCGCGAGATCGACAAGGCCCGGACGATCGTCGAGCGTTTCATGGTCCGCTGGCGCGGCGAGCCCGACCCTGCCCATGTCAGGGCCGTCGACGCATACTTCACCTCCGCGGCGGAGCACGGCATGAACGCGTCGACCTTCACCGCGCGGGTGGTCGCCTCGACCGGAGCCGACGTTGCAGCGTCCCTGTCAGCCGCCGTCGGAGCGATGAGCGGGCCACTGCACGGTGGAGCGCCGTCCCGCGTCCTGGCCATGATCGAGGAGATCGAGCGCACCGGCGACGCCGCCGCATACGTCAAGCGTGTGCTCGACAACGGAGAGCGGCTGATGGGCTTCGGGCACCGGGTCTACCGCGCGGAGGACCCCCGGGCCCGCACGCTGCGCCGCGTCGCGCGAGAGCTCAAGGCGCCGCGCTACGAGGTGGCCGAGGCGTTCGAGAAGGCGGCACTCGCCGAGCTGGCCGAGCGCAAGCCGGACCGTGTGCTCGCGACCAACGTGGAGTTCTGGGCGGCCATCGTGCTCGACTTCGCCGAGGTCCCGGCGAACATGTTCACCTCGATGTTCACCTGTGCGCGGACCGCTGGATGGAGTGCGCACATCCTCGAGCAGAAGCGCACCGGCCGGCTGGTGCGACCGTCCGCGAAGTACTCCGGCCCCACGTCCCGGCGTCCGGACACCGTGGACGGCTGGAACACCGACTGGGCCGCGTAACTCGGTTAGGCGCAAGGGGCGGCAGTGCGGCACAATCGGTAGACGTTGACAGCGTCGTCACGTGACCGTCAACGTGCCGAGCGGAGAACACATGACTGACGCCTTGCAGATTCCCGATGCCCTCAAGCCCGCCGACGGCCGGTTCGGTTCGGGCCCGAGCAAGGTTCGCCCGGACGCTCTGGCTACCCTCGCGGAGTCCGGAGCGCAGTATCTCGGCACGTCGCACCGACAGGCACCGGTCAAGGGTCTGGTTGAGCGCGTGCGCCGGGGCGTCGCGGACCTGTTCGCCCTTCCTGACGGCTACGAGGTGGTCCTCGGCAACGGCGGGACCACCGCGTTCTGGGACGCCGCAGCCTTCGGGTTGGTCCGTGAGCGGGCCCAGCACCTTTCCTTCGGCGAGTTCTCAGCCAAGTTCGCCGCTGTCACGGCGTCCGCGCCATGGCTCGAGGACCCGTCGGTCGTCAAGGCAGAGCCTGGCACGCTGGCCCGGCCGCGCGCCGAGATCGGCGTCGACGTGTACGCCTGGCCGCACAACGAGACCTCCACGGGCGTCATGGCCCCGGTGCGCCGAGTGGACGGCGCCGCTGACGATGCGCTGGTGCTCGTGGACGCCACAAGCGGGGCGGGCGGACTGCCCGTCGCACCCGACCAGGTGGACGTCTATTACTTTGCGCCGCAGAAGTGCTTCGCGTCCGACGGCGGGCTGTGGCTCGCGGCCATGTCGCCCGCCGCCCTGGCCCGCGTCGAGGAGATCGCCGCGAGTGGCCGCTACGTGCCGGCGTTCCTGGACCTGGCGGTCGCCGTCGACAACTCGCGGAAGAACCAGACGTACAACACCCCGGCCGTGGCCACCCTGTTCCTGCTCGCCGAGCAGCTCGACTGGCTCAACGGGCAGGGCGGCCTGGCGTGGGCGGTCGCCAGGACCACCGACTCCTCGTCACGGCTGTACGCCTGGGCC